>JAQVJB010000029.1:2907-19080 GCA_028695395.1 Actinomycetota bacterium
CCAAGCGGCAGCGTTCTAAGAATAAGCCCTGAAGAAGGCTATAGTTTTATTGTGGAAGATATGGAAGGTAATATACGAGTTTTATCCCATACTTTAAATTGGGATTTAATATATAATGCCCAGGATGAAAATTGGTATTATCGTTCAATATCAGAGGGAAACATAATCGATATCACTACCTTTGAAATTCAGCAATAAAAGGAATTATTGTCAATATCAAAGAGCCTTCATTATTAAAGCCAGTGCATATACTCGCAGAGCATCAGTATCATATAAAGTATTTATTTCCTGTAAAATACTCAAATCCATGAATTATCTAATTATATATTAGCTGAAGATTGAGACAATAAATGTTGTTCTGAATTTCCATATTAAAAAATTTTCATTTTTTAATGTATAATCTTATAAAAGCTAAAAATTAAAAAGGGGAAATCATGGCAAAAATTTTTGAAGATGCTTATCTTGCAAGCCTGGGCATTGCATTTCTTACTTATGAAAAAGCTGAAAAGCTCACTCAGAATCTTATTAAAAAAGGCGAACTGGCAAAGGAAAGACAAAAAGAATTCATCCAGGAATTAATGGATAAAGCCAGAACAAATACCGAAGAACTTGAAAACAATATTAAAGATAAATTCGGGTATCTGATTGACAAAGGCAAACCGCTAAAAGAAAAACAGGAAGAAATCATTGAAGATATTGCTGAGAAAACAAAAAAAACCAGCAAGGTGACAGAGGAAAAAATAAAAGATTTAATAAAGAATGTAACTGCAAAATCAAAGGAAGCCGTTGAAAAACAGCAAAGAATCCTTGTTAATTTAAAAAAGAAAATAGTTAAAAGTGATGAGGAAAAAATCATAGAACTTTTAAAAAAATCGGATATACCTACCAGAGATGAAATAGAGGAAATAAAGAAAAGGCTTGATGAGCTTGCCCGGAAAGGGGAGTTATAATTTGTTTCCAGCAGAGTATGAAAAAAAATCCAAATTAAAAAATAATCATTACTTCTGAAAAATAAAATCTTTTTAAAAAAAAGGACTTACCACCAATCCGTAAAAATACAGAGAGTTAGTTGGTAGTATAACAATTTAAAATATCAATTGAAGGAGGTTCGCGGTGTTAGTCTATCCGATAGTAATAGCTGTCCTGGTTTTTATATTCATTATAATAATTCTCCGCTCATCCATTAAAATACTAAGGGAATACGAGAGAGGCGTTTTGTTCAGATTCGGAAGGTTAAAAGGGGCAAAAGGACCGGGTATTTTCATGATCATACCTTTTATAGACAGAATGATTAAAGTTGATTTAAGAACGGTTACCCTTGATGTTCCGCCCCAGGATGTAATTACAAGAGATAATGTTCCTGTGAAAGTTAATGCTGTTGCATATTTCAGGGTAATGGATCCGGAAAAAGCAATAGTTGAAATTGAAAACTATAAACTAGGCACTTCGCAGATCGCCCAGACCACACTTCGAAGCATACTGGGACAAGCTGAGCTGGATGATCTATTGTCTAGAAGAGAAAAAATTAACAAAGAACTTCAAAGCATTATCGATGAGCAGACTGACCCATGGGGAGTAAAAGTTTCAATTGTAGAGATTAAAGATGTGGAGCTTCCGCAGACTATACAGAGAGCATTTGCAAAACAAGCAGAAGCAGAACGGGAAAGAAGAGCAAAGATCATTAACTCTGAAGGTGAATTTCAGGCATCGGAAAAATTAGCTCAGGCAGCAAAAGTACTTGCAGAATTTCCTGCATCTATACAACTGAGGTTTCTGCAGACTTTAAGGGAAATAGCGACTGAGCAGAACTCAACAATAGTTTTTCCAGTACCCATTGACCTTGTCCAGACTTTCATAAATAAGTGGAATGAAAAGAAAAAGGAATAAATTCCAAAAAATACATAATTTAACATAACAAATATTATAAGCAAGCGATAATCAGCATAATCAATGATGTAGAAAAACAAAAAGATTATATCTGCAGTAGCATAAAAATCACCTGTATATACTTACCTCATTAAGTAAATCTTAAAAAACGTGTTACTAATATTTTAAAAGTAACACTAATGTTTTATAATTATCTTTATTTCCAGAAATTTTGATGGATTAATAAAATACATCAGGAAGGATATTAAGTGGGTTATAGGGATGATATAAATAATCTCATATTTAATAATGACCTTGAAGGACTTTTAAATAAGTCATCTGAATTCCACGGCCATATTTGCAGTTTTTCTGCTTATGGAGTTAAGGCAGGATGTTATGCAATGAGAAAGCTTGCTGTTTCAGATGAAGGAATGGAGCAGGTAATTGCAATAACCGAGACCAACAATTGTTTCAGTGATGGCATCCAGCTGGTTACCGGATGCACATTCGGGAATAACGGCCTTATATTTCATGATATTGGAAAAACTGCTGTAACTGTTATAAACAGGAAAAGCAGTGAGTCAGTAAGACTTTCATTAAACAGCGATTACTGGGATTCCAGAAAAGATGTCTACCCTGAATTATTTGATTATTTTGACCGCATAGTAAAAAGAAGAGAAAAAGTAAGCGCATCTGAAAAAAATAAATATTTTAAGATTTCAGAAGAGATGGCAATAAATGAACTTAAAATGCCTGAAAACGAAATATTTACAATAAAGAGAGACAAAACGGAACCTCCGGCATACGCACCTATTTTCGATTCAATGATCTGCAGTGTTTGCAAAGAGAGCATAATGGAAAGCAGGACAGGAATAAAGAACGGCAGCCCTATCTGCATAAGCTGTAATTCAGCACCATACTTTTTTATGGATGGGAATGGCATTAGCTTCCAAAAATAAAAATGAAAGGCACTGATGTGAAAAAAACACTTTTATTCTTAATAATTCTTTTAATTATCATCACTGCAGCGCTTTATAGCGGATGCGCAGCTTCAGGCAGTGTAAAGAATCAGGATATTATAAGAATAGGAGACCCTACCGGAGATTGGGGATTTCCATCTCCTTATGGAATTTATCCAAGAGGTCCGGGATATATAAGAATGAGCATGATTTTTGATACCCTGGTATGGAAAAACAGGGAAGGAGATATAATTCCTATGCTTGCAGAAAGCTGGAGTTTTGATAAGAATAAAAACATGTTTGCATTCAAGCTCAGAGATGATGTCAGTTGGCATGACGGAAATTCATTTGATGCGGCTGATGTAGTGTTTACTTTTCAATATATAAAGAAGCATCCATGGATATGGGTTGACTCAGAAGTGATTGATTCAGTAGAAATGACTGGCACATATTCTGTCAATATATATTTAAGTGAAAAATATGCTCCGTTTTTAAATAATATTGCCGGGACCTTGCCGATACTTGCTGAACATATATGGGAAAAAGTTGATGACCCTATAAATTATACCGGAAAAGACGCTGTTATAGGAACGGGGCCTTTTAAATTAAAAGATTATAATAATTCCGAGGGGACGTATCTTTTTGAAGCAAACAAAGATTATTATCTTGGAAGAGTCAATATAGAAAATCTTGCATTTATAAAAGTCTCTGAAGAAACAGCACTGGCAATGCTTGAAAACAATGAAATAGATGCCTCATCAATACCTCCAGATATCGTTTCAGATATTGAAAACAAATTTTTAATAGAACAGGAGCCGCCCACGTGGGTCGCCAAACTTCTTATAAACCATGAGAGCAATGAAATACTTAAAAATAAAGAAATCAGGCAAGCCCTGGTGCAAGCAATAAATAAAAGCCAGATTGTCCAGATATCGCAGAGAGGATTTGCCGTTGAAGGCAGCGATGGTCTTATTCCGCCTTCAAATACTGAATGGTATTGCGGAGAAGCAGCAAAATATGATTTTGACTGTAGCCGTTCCAAAAGCCTGATTGAATCTCTTGGCTGGTCAATGCAGGAAGATGGCTATTATTATAAAGATGGTGATATTTTTTATCTAGAACTTGCGGTAAGTTCTGGTGATTTTGAAAGAGATGCACAGATTATAAAAGAAAATCTTAAAAATGCAGGAATAAAAGTTGATATTATTACTTATGAATCAAAGACGCTGGATTCAATGGTGGAAAATTGGAATTTTGACATTGCAATCAGCGGACACGGTGGTCTTTCAGGAGATCCCGAATCTTTAAACAGAATAATTTTAGGAAATGATTTTAACAGTGTCCGCTATTTTAAAAATAAACATCTTATAAACCTTTTAAATGAACAGATTGCTGAAATGGATAATGCAAAAAGAAAAGAAATGCTATTTGAAATCCAAAAAATCTATGCAGATGAACTTCCTTCTATAACATTATATTACCCTCAGTGGTACTGGGCCCATAATGACAGGGTAAAAATATATTATACAGAAGGAGGCCTGGCAACAGGGATTCCTGTTCCGATAAATAAGACAGCATTTACCGATATCTGATATGAATAAGAGATGGGTAAGTTACATAATAGCTTTTTTCATAATCATCAGCCTTAATTTTGCTATTCCGAGACTTTTGCCTGGAGACCCGGTAAGCGCTATATATGGCGAAGATGTAATGGTTAAGTTGTCGGAAGATGTTAAGGAATATATAAACAGTGCCTACAATATAGACAAACCTGTCATATCTCAGTACTTTCTGTATCTTGCTTCTTTATTTAAGGGAAACTTAGGATACTCACTTTATTACAAGCAAAGCGTAGGGAAATTGCTGATGTCTTATATGCCTTTTACATTGCTTCTTATGGGACTGGCAGTAATAATCTCATCGTTTTTTGCTTTTATCCTTGGTATTGAATCAGGCTGGCGACGCGGAAAGAAAATAGACTTATTTTTACTTTATTCAATTATAATCTCTTCAGGGTTCCCGAGTTTTTTTATTGCTGCTCTTTTTTTAATATTCTTTGGCATTACGCTTGGTGCTCTTCCAATGCAAGGAGCAAGAACAGCTTATTCAGGGTTTACAGGGTTTGGCATCACCTCCGATTTTCTAAAGCATCTTGTATTACCGCTGTCCAGCCTCATTTTTATTCTTATTCCTCCGGGCTACTTTTTAACAAGAAACGCCATGCTTTCAAACATAAAGGAGCCTTACATACTGCTTGCAAGAGCAAAAGGGTTGAGTGATTCAAAAATCAGATACGGTCATGCCGGAAGAAATTCTCTTATCCCTTTTGTAACGCAGACAGGTATGAGGATGGGAACGATAATAGTGACAGGCTCGCTTTTTATTGAAATGGTTTTTTCTTATCCGGGTATGGGAAGTCTTATTTATAATTCAATATTAAACAGAGACTACCCTGTCCTTCAGGGAAGCCTTCTTATTGTGACTTTTCTTGTTCTTATAATTAATTTTTTTATGGATATATTATACGTTAAAATTGATCCGAGGATAAAATATGCACATTAATACTGCTCAGAAATTAAGAAAAGATAAAAATGCACAGGCTGGGATTATTATAATTATACTTCTTCTGATTTTTGCAATTGCAGTTCCTATTTTCACCAAAGCTCCTGACGTTTTTAGTGAAAAAATACTTGCAAGACCGGATTGTGAAAATCTGCTCGGTACAAATGACATCGGCCAGGATATATTTTCAAGACTGATATACGGACTTCGGACTTCATTGCTTGTATCGGTAAGCACAGGACTGATTTCAACGGCAATAAGCGTTGTCATAGGAGTTTTAGCGGGATTTAAAGGAGGATTACTTGATATCATTTTTATGAGATTTATAGATGCCTTTCTTGTACTGCCGGTTATTTTAGTACTTATTTTTGTTTCAGTTTTTATAAAGCCGGGCATAATAAATCTTATAATCCTGATTTCTTTATTTCAGTGGCAGGGCACAGCCAGGATTATAAGAGGCCAGACATTAGCACTGAAAGAAAAGACGCATATATATGCCGCAGCTACATTCGGTTCTAAAAAATCCTATTTGCTTGTAAGACACATAATCCCTGACCTTGGCCATATAATAGTTGTATCCTTTATTTATAATGCGCGCGCTGCCGTTTTTATGGAAGCAGGAATGGCTTTTATAGGCGTGTCAAATCCATCAACTATAAGTCTTGGAAAAATAATGCATGATGCTTTTAAGTTTTATTATCTCCCTGCATGGGTTTGGTGGCTCCTGCCTGCCGGACTGCTCTTGTCAATGCTTCTTGTCTCTCTTACTTTTTTAGGGAATTTGATGGAGAAAATAATAGATCCGAGGCTGCAAAATGCTTAAAGTTAAAAATCTTAGGACATCATATGGGAAAAATGAAATTTTAAAGGGACTTGACTTTGAAGTAAGCAAGGAAGATATAGTTGCAGTGATAGGGGAATCAGGTACTGGGAAGACTACGCTTGCCCTTGCAATAATGGGGCTTCTGAGATATCAGCAGGATAATGTGAAAATTTCCGGAGAAATAGTTTTTAATGGAATCGATTTATCCAGGTTAAAGGAAGATGAATTAAAAAAAATAAGGTGGAGCAAGATATCCATAGTATTTCAAAATGTTGACAATATATTAAATCCCGTAATCCCGGTTTTCAAGCAGATAAAAGAGATTTTAAATTCTAATGATGGTACGTCTATTATTAATGATATGCTTGAAAAAATGGATTTCCCGGTTTCAAGGGCATATGCATACCCTTATCAGCTGAGCATGGGTGAGAAGCAGAAAGTTATGCTTGCAATGGCTTATATTTTAAATCCGGAATTTGTCATCCTTGATGAACCAACTTCAGCGCTTGATTTTGAGAGTAAAAATAATCTTATAAAAATAATTAAAGAATTAAGCAGCCAAAAAGCGGTATTGCTGGCAACACATGATCTGGATACCGCTCAAAATATTTCCAATAAGACAGTAGTGCTTTATGGGGGAAATATCATTGAATCAGGAAGCACAAAGGATGTTTTTACTAATCCGAGGCATCCTTATACCAGAGGATTGATAAGGTCGTATCCTTCTGAAACCAGGACCAAAGACTTGCAAGGCATAAAAGGAAATCCCGGTTTTACTGACAACGGGTGCTGCTTCTGGCCAAGATGCACGCAAGCTATACAAATATGCAAAGAAGAAAAACCCCTGCTAACTGAAAGCAATGGAAGGAAAATAGCATGCCACAGGTATGGCATAATTCCGCTTGTTTCTGTCAGCAGAATTAAAAAAACCTATGAAAATCGTTCAATCTTAAAATCAATTTCATTTGATGTCTATGAGGGAGAAACCTTGACTATACTAGGAAGAAGCGGGTCAGGTAAAACTACTCTCGCAAAAATAATAATGGGCCTTATAAAACCTGATGATGGTGAAATATGTCTTGAGAACATGAAAGTGACCTGCTGGGATTCTGCATTTTACAAGAAGGTGCAGATGATTTTTCAGGACACAAGAGCGGCACTTTCGCACAGGCTTAATATACTTGAGTCAGTTACAGAACCGCTTCTTATACAGAAATGTAAAAGTAACGAAGAAATGGTAGATGCGGCAAAGCAAGTTTTATCTGAAGTAGGGCTGCCAGGAAGTGATGATTTTTTATATTCTTATCCGCATCACTTAAGCGGAGGAGAACTTCAAAGGGTAGTAATAGCCAGAGCTCTTATTCTTTCTCCGAGAGTTTTAATTGCTGATGAACCGACTTCAGCACTTGATCCGAGCATACAGGCAAAAGTATTAAAGCTCCTTAACCAGATACAGGAACAGAGAGGCCTGGGAATGCTCTTTATTACCCACGATCTTGGTGTAGCCAGAAAAGTAAGCGATAGGGTAATGGAAATAAATAATGGTATTCTAAAAGAAAAAATATTAAGGTGAGAAAAAATGAAAAAATATGAAATAATCCCTATAGGAGAGATAAAAACTCCTTTTAAGAGCAGAAATGATGCTCCCAGACAACCGCTCTACTCAAAAGGTGCTGAAGGAACAATAGAGATATTTAAAGAATACAGTCCGGGACTTGAAGGCATTGAAAATTTTAAATATATAATAGTCATTTTTTATTTTGACAGGAATAATTTTTATAAGTTAAAGACGATACCTTACGGTTCAGAAAATGAAAGAGGTATTTTTAGTACCAGATCGCCTCACAGGCCGAACAATATCGGTTTGTCCGTACTTGAACTTCTTGGCATTAAAGAGAATAAGCTCAAAGTAAAAGATGTCGATATGCTTGATAAAACTCCCGTGATAGATATCAAGCCCTATATCCCTGAAATTGATATTAGAAAATATTCTTAGAAATTATTAGAAAAAAAATTAATCTTGGATATTGACATTTTTTTTATGAATATTTTATAATATATGATAACGTTTTCAATAACGTTATCATAAAAATAATATTTTACTTTTATGAAAAAAAATAATGTAACTCTTAAAGATGTTGCAAAGTTTTCCGGGGTTTCCGTGCCTACAGTTTCACGGGTTGTCAACAAGGAAAAATATGTCTCTGATGAAGTAAAAGAAAAAGTCCTCTCAGCCATAAAAGAATTAAATTACACGCCTCAATGGACGGCAAGGAGCCTCAGACTCAAAAGAACTCATACCATAGGTATTATTATTCCCAATGTATCTGATTATTTCTTTGGAAGCATAGTCCTTGCTGTTGAAAATTATTTCAGGAAAAAGAATTATGACATTATTTTATTTAATACCAGCAATGATGAGGATATTGAGGAAAGAGCAATAAAGCTTGCAATATCAAAAAGAGTAGAGGGCATTATTCTTGCGACCATATCCAAAAACGAGAAAAAAATTTCTTCTCTCATAAGTAATTTCGGTATCCCGATTGTCGTGGTAGATAATAAATTAAACATTAAAAATATAGATCAGGTTTTAAGTGATGATGTAGGAGGCTCATATAAACTAGTAGAGCACCTTATTAAACAACATGGTTATAAAAATATTGCATGCATAAGCGGTCCTTTGGAAGAATCCAGCAGCTTCGAAAAGCTGCGGGGATACAAAAAAGCTATGGAAGACAATATGCTCACAGTAGACGATTCATTGATTAAGGTGGCTTACTGGAAAAAAAGCAAGGCATTTGAAGCGACAAGAGAGTTAATGGAAAATTCACACAAACCAGAAGCCATTTACTGCATGAATGCAAATATGCTTATTGGCTGCCTTAGATACATTATAGAGAAAAAGATAATGATACCTGAAGATTTGGCATTGGTTACTTTTGATGATTATGATTTCGTATCAGTTGTATATCCTCCCGTTACGTCATTAAAAAGGATTGATATCGAAATGGGTACGATTGCCGCAGAGATTTTATTCAAAAGAATCGAAGGCTGTGAAGAAGATTATAGGATTGTAAGGATTGATTCAGACCTTGTAATAAGAAATTCTTGTGGATGTGCATAAATATATTTTAAAAACCAAAAATATATCATTAATAAAGGAGGTAAATAAATGAAAAGAACAGTATCATGGTTTTTTACTGCAGCAGTTTGCATAAGCCTTATACTGACATTAGCTTTATTCGGCTGCCAGACGCAGGCAGCAGAGACAACTGCGGCAGGGGCAGAGACAACTGCGGCAGCAGAAACCACAGCAGCTGCTGAAGAAGCAACAACAGAAGAGACTGAAGCAGTGGCAACACAGACTTTCAGGGTAGGGTACTCATGCTACGGATGGGAAATACCCTGGATGGTTTTCTACAAAGAAAACTTTGATAGGATAATTGCTGAGAAATATCCGAATTATGAAATTATCTATCACGATGCACAATATGATTTCCAAAAAATGGCAGATGGTCTTGAAACATTTATTAATGATGATGTAGATCTGATAATGCATTTCGCATTTGATAACCTTCCGGTTCTAGAGACTTATAAAAAGATAAATGATGCAGGGATACCGCTTATGCTTACTATGGATGAGCCAGATTATTCAGCATGGGATTATATGACCTGTTATTCCGGTTTAAGCCCTGCTGAAGCTGGCAGGGTCTGTGCTGACGCCTTGGACGAAGCACTCGGAGGAGAAGGTACATATGCATGTATAACTCCTGCAGTTGGTTCGAGTTCATATGTAACATATATGACCAGGTTCTATAACAGGCTTGAAGATATCGGAAGCAATCTTCAGCTTGTAGCTGAAGAAGATGGAAACTGGGATCCGAAAACTGCTCAGGAAAAAGCTGCATCTATCCTGACAAAATATCCTGATATCGATGGTTTCTATGTTACAGACGACTGGATGGGCGGAGGTATTGTAGCTGCCGCTAAAGAAAAAGGGTATGCTCCTGGCGACTTTGTAATAGCTGGTTGCGGTGGTGCCTCTGTCGGTGTAAAAGACCTTGCAGACGGATGGTACTATGTGCTTGTTGATCAGGGAACGATTCTTTGTGCAGAACAGGATGCTTATCTTATGAGTGTACTTCTTGAAGGAAAGGGTCCTGTACCTTTCTTCTCCCAGGTTTACCAGAGAGTTCTGACAAAAGACAATATGGAAGGATTCGAACCTTCCTGGTAAAAGTGTTCTGTTCTTTTAACGGTGTGGCCGCGACCCCGGCCGCACCGTTACAGAAATTTTTTAAGCTGATTTTTATTTTTGGTTTTTTAAATATTTTGATTTAATAATCGTATTTGCAATAAAAAATTTTTTTAAAATAAATTTTTTATTATTCTAAAGGAAGGATCGGTAATGAAAAAATATGGTGTAGGTATAATGGGAATAGGTTGGGTAGCCGGAGCTCATGCAACAGCTATGCTTCAGAATCCTAATCTTAAAATTGCTGCACTTGTTTCAAGGAGAAAAGAATCATGCGAAGCCTTAAAGAAATCACTTTGCCTTGATTGCGATATTCTTGATTCATATGATGATCTCATAAAACATAAAGATGTTGATATTATTGATATCTGTACTCCCAATTCAATGCATTGCGAGCAAATAGTAAAAGCAGCTGCTGCAGGCAAACATATGATTCTTGAAAAACCTATTTGTATGAATTTAAAAGAGCTGCAGGAAGAACTTGATTCTATAAGAAAGGCAAAAGTTAAAACACAGACAGGTTTTGCAAGCAGATGGAACCCGCACATTCTTTCAATAGAAGGTTTAATTAATAAAGGGGGATTTGGCGATATTTTCTTTACAGAAGTTGACTATTATCATGAAATAGGACCGTGGTGGAGCGGATATAACTGGGGCGCAAATACTGTCAAAGGCGGGCCCTCGGCATCTCTGGTAGCCGGTTGCCATGCAGTTGATTTGACAAGAATGTTTGCCGGCTCTGAAGCAGCTGAAGTATTCGCATATGGAACGTTCGGCCATAGAAAAGATTATGAATATTATCCTACTTACGCAGCTGTTATTAAGTTTGAAAACGGCAAAATAGGCAAGACTGGAAACAGTTTTGAAAATGAATGCCCTTATGTAATGAATATCGTTATCCATGGAAGCAAAGGCGCTATTTTTAATGAAAAATTCTTTACAAAGGAACTTTTCGTAGGACAGGAAGATTGGCAGACATTTAAATCCTCCATGCTTGAAAGCGGTGACGTAAAACACCATCCTTTCAAGGGAATGGTCGATGACCTTGTTGATGCAATCATGAATGATAAAGAGACAAAAAACAATGTAATCTCATCTGCAAAATCACATGAGCTTTGCATTGCAATAGACAGGTCAATGGAAACAGGGGAAAAAGTAAAGCTGCCTTTGCTTAAATGGTAGTTCATTCTTTATTAATTAAAATGATTTAAAAAATATTTATGAATATAGAGAAAGGTTTTACTATTTATGACTGAAACCTTTTTAGAAATAAAAAACATATATAAGAAATTCAGGGGAGTACAAGCTCTTGAAGATGTCAGCATTGACGTCATAAAAGGAGAAGTCCATTCTATAATAGGGGAAAATGGTGCAGGAAAGAGTACCTTAATAAAAATAATTTCCGGTGTTGTCCGTTCTGATAAAGGCAATGTTTTGCTTGAAGGTGAAGATATTACTCATTTTCCTATTAAAAAGCTTTTTAAAAAGGGCATATCAGCTTCCCATCAGGAGAATTCATTATTTGATAATCTGACTATTGCCCAGAATCTCTTAATTAGCAATTTTTTTGATTATAAAGGATTAGGTTTCAGCTGGACGAAAATTATCGACAGTACTTCTGAAATTCTAAAATCCTTCGGTTTAAATAATATAAATCCTCTTGAGTTAGTTTCTGAACTGCCTCCGGAAACCCGGCAGATAATAGAGATACTTAAATCGATAGCAAGGAAACCAAAAGTGCTATGTCTTGATGAGCCGACAGCTTCCCTTAATGAAAAAGGAGCCCAACAATTTTTTAAACTTCTTGAAAGCCTTAAAGAAAAAGGCATTACCATACTTTATATTTCGCATAATCTTGAGGAAGTCCTTAGAATCAGCGACAGGATAACTGTTTTAAGAGATGGTAAGAAAGTCAAAACGATTGAAAGAAAAGAGGCAGATAAACAGGCATTGCATCAATTGATGATAGGAAGAAGTATTGTCCAGAAATTAAGACAAAAAATAATACATAAACAGGAACAGCCTATTCTTAAAGTGAAAAATGCCAGTGATGGAAATAAGTTGAAGGATATCAGTTTTGAAATATACCCTGGAGAAGTCCTGGGGTTAGCAGGTCTTGTAGGCTGCGGACGAACTGAGCTTGCATGGCTTCTTTTTGGTCTGACTCCTTTAAAATCAGGTGAGATATTTTATAAAAATAAGCTATTAAGGAACATAACTCCAGATAGAGCTATTAAAAACAGGATAATGTATCTACCGGAGGACAGGAAACTGATGGGTTTGTTTTTAAGCCAGGATTTAAAGGTAAATATTACAGCTTCAAAGATAAGTAAAATCAGGAAAAATATGATGATAGACTTTAAAAAAGAAAATAAACTTACCACTGATATGCTTGGTGAACTTGGAGTCAGATATACCACGCTCAGCCAGCTTGCCTTAAAGCTTAGCGGAGGCAATCAGCAAAAAGTATTGTTTGGAAAATGCCTTTTTACGGAACCGGATCTTCTTATCCTTGATGAGCCAACAAAAGGAATCGATGTAGGTTCCAAAGAAGAGATATACGAACTAATTGCAAAACTTGTTGAACAAGGTATGACGATAATACTTATTTCTTCTGAAATAGAGGAAATATGTAAACTTTCAGACAGAGTTATTGTTATGGTAAAAGGTCAAATTAAAGACGAATACAAAGGTGATATGATAAATGAAAGAGACATCACAAGCTGCTACCTACAAACTGAAACGAGATAATGAAAATTTAAGCAATCTGATAAGAACATATGCGGTATGGCTGATACTTTTACTGCTTATCGTAATAATGTCTTTTATCTCTCCTGTATTTCTTACACTTAGAAATTTTATAACCGTATTTAAAAACATCGGTCCTTTTTCTATTGTAGCTGTCGGGCTTACATTTGTCTTTCTGGGAGGAGGTTTTGACTTAAGCCAGGGAGCTATACTCCTTCTTACATCGACTATAATCGTAAATTTGAATCCTGTAACGGGAATTTCATTTGTCGGCAGTTTTCTTTTATGCCTGCTAGCCGCAGCGGTTATTGGGGCAATAAATGGATATTTTATCGGCATGCAGCGTATGAATGCTTTTATAACTACTCTTGGAATGAGATATGTGTTGGGAGCACTTATATATATTGTCACTTCCGGTGCTGTTATAAGCGCTGCAAGCAAAAGCCATATTCTTGAGGCGCTGGGACTGAATAGTGTTTTCAGGATTCCGATACAGACAATAATCGTTGCAGCGATAATAATAATCTGCTGGTTTATTGTCAGATTTACTGCTTATTCAAGGGAAGTAAAGATAGTCGGAAGCTCTCTATTTGTAAGCAGATTTACAGGATTGAAATTTGGCAGAATTCAGCTATCTACTTATGTGATAAATGCTGTGCTTGCGGGAATTGCAGGAATTTTAGTCGGAAGCCAGATGTCATATGTTGTCCCGACTCTTACATGGAATTATGATTTTGATGCGATTACTGCATGTGCAGTCGGAGGCATCAGTCTTTCAGGAGGGCGCGGCAGTATCATGAATACTCTTGCCGGAGTAATGCTGATAGGGTTTATAAATAATGCCATGGTCCTTCTCGGACTAGCCCAGGCATGGCAGTCAATTTTCAAAGGCCTGGTGCTTCTAATTGCTATTATTGTGGATATGCAGATAAAGAAAAGATATGAATAAAAGTATTGGTGAAAAATAACGGTATAAGCCAATATAAAAAATAAAACATGTAAAAAAGTATGAATATAGCAGAGGTAATATATGGCTACAGAAAACATGCAAAATAAAACAATAGAAGACGCATACAGGAAAAATTTTTCGGTTTTGAGTGTTTTTTACAATCTCAGGATTTTAATTCTTATTATTATTGCCATTGTGCTTTTCTCCATATTATCAAAAGGTTTTTTTACCCTTCAGACTCTTAACTCTATTCTTTCATTGATGTCTGCTTACGGTGTTATTGCAATCGGCCAGACTCTTGTCATACTTGTTGGAGATCTGGACCTTTCAGTTGGAGGCATTATGTCAATTTCAGGTCTTTTGCTGATAAAAATGATGCCTTATGGAATAAGTGCAGCGATTGCTTCATCAATACTGGTCGGACTATTTATCGGTCTCATAAACGGTTTGATAATAACGAGATTTAGAGTAAATTCAATTATTGCGACAATCGGAATGAACTTTTTACTTCTGGGTATTGCAAATCTGATATCTGAAGGGACGATACATCTAAGCGATAACCCTGTTGTAGCGTTTGGGAATAGCGTTATATGGTATATTCCATTTATAGCAATAATTTATATTGCATTGATGCTTATTATCCAATTAATCTTAAAGAGAACAACATTCGGCATAAAGATTTATTGTGTCGGTGCAAACAGAGTATCTTGTGAACTTTCGGGTATAAATGATAAAAATATAGTACTTCTAACCTTTATATTATCTGGGTTATTTGCAAGCTTAGGTGGATTATTATATACAGCGAAACTTGCTGCAGCCAGTCCTCTTTATGGTGGAGATGTACCGATTTTTGTAATAACTGCTGTTTTGCTTGGCGGCACCACTTTGGGAGGCGGCTACGGTGATTCTGTTAAAACTTTTTCAGGCATACTCTTAATCACTTTAATAACAAAAGGTCTTACCGTCCTTAATGTGGCAGCATATTTCCAGAATATGATTATCGGCATTATTCTGATTCTACTTCTTTTCATCGGAAGAAGGCTTACAGCAAGAAGCAGGCTTTTTGTTTGAATAATATATATTTAGTTATTAATATAGGTTTTTAAAGTGTCTTTACAGAATAAATAGTTAAAGCACGAATTATTAAATTATAATGTTTTAGAAATTGTGGGGTAAATAAAATGAGCGATTTCAAATTTAATCCAGCTGAGTTTGTCCCTTTCAGGAACAAAGAAGTTCTTGAAAAAGTAAGGAAGATCCATGGCAAGGACCTTGAAAAATATTCAAATGATAAGATGAAAATCAAAGTCATAAAGAATCCACATCCGATAATTATAGGTGATATTTTTACAAGAATTAAAATGTCAGACGATTTAGACAAACGCCAGGTTCTAATACTGGGAAACCCGGAGCCTGAAACATATATACCTGTAGCAGAACTTATTAATTATTATAAGGTAAATTGCCGAAATGTTTATTTGTTTGCTATGGATGAGTGGGCTGATGAAAATGGCAATATTGCGCCTACAAGCTATAAGGCAGGCTTTGCATATTCTCTCCTTAATTATTTTTATTATCAGATAGACGAAAAGCTCAGGATGCCTCTTGACCATGTTTTCTATCCCACTAATGAGAATATTAGAGACTATTCCAAACTTATTAATGAAAAGGGTGAGGGCGGAGCTGATGTTTGCTACTCAAGTCCAGGATGGTCAGGACATATTGCTTTTGTTGATCCTGCAGAAGAATTTTTAACTGATGATATCAATGAATATTTAAAGATGGATGCAAGAATTGTTACGCTGCACCCTCTTACAATATGCCAGAATTCATTGCATGGTATTTTTGGACAGTCAGGCGATATAGCTAATGTTCCTCCCAAAGCGGCAACTATCGGTCCGGGCGATGTTGCACGTTCAAGAGTGAGGATAGAGCTACATGCGCTTCAAACCATGGGGACATTCGTTTCATGGCAAAGGATGACATCCAGACTCATCCTGCTTGGGCCTGT
>JAQVJB010000114.1 GCA_028695395.1 Actinomycetota bacterium
GTGAATGAAAAACAGTATAGGCAGGCCCATATTTGTTTCAATTAAAGAATTAACTATCAGGGGAGCCCATCCGGGATTTCTTATGCCGCTGATAAGGAGCACGGCTTCCCAGGAAAACTGAACTAAAATTCCTATTGCAAGTATCCAGAAAATATTTACTTTCTTTCCTCCCTTATCTCCTTTTTTTATATTTCTGATTATCAATATCAGATAACCCGCAAGGAGTATGAATGCCATAATCCCGTGATAGCCGGAAGTCCCCCTTTGTATTGAGATTGTGGCAAATCCGGAACCGAAATTCTGACTTAAAAGTGCAGTTGCGAGCCACCCGGAAATAATAAGAAGGGACCATTCCAGTGCATGCCCGTCTCTGTCAAGCCATAGCCAAATCCATGCAAAATTTGTAAAACCATAGCTTATGCTTAGCCATAAAAGGAGAAGAGCTGTATTTGCTCCTGAAACTGTTCTTGTGTCAAGCAGAAGATAAAAAATTCCATAGTCTACAAGAAAATATATTAAAGCGCCTGCAAGACCGGCGATTATTGCAATATATCTTTTACTATAAATGAAAATAAAGAGAAGAATAATAAGCCAGGCAGAATCCAGGATGATATATAAATAATTAAATTCCCTAGCAGGTATTACTTCCAAATAAAAACCTTCTTTTAAAGATTCATTATTCCTTTTATCTCTGAGTCATAAACAGGGGTTCCCCCTTGCTTTGAAGTAACCCACGAAGCCAGCTGGTTTGCCCTGGTGCTTATAACATCAATAGGTTCCTCATTAAGATAGCCGATTATTACAGCTGCGCTAAATGCATCCCCTGCCCCTACTCTGTCTGCCAGTTTATAAGGAAAAGATGGAGAGTGAAAAGATGTATTATTATCAATAAGGGTACTCCCTTCCTCTCCTTTTGTAATGCAGATCAATTTCAAATCATAAATATCGATAAGATATCGGCACAATTCTTCTTCGCTATATTTTGAACTGATATTCAACATATCTCTTATCAACTCAATTTCATCAGAATTTAGCTTTATAATATCTGCAATCTTTAAAGAATCAGATATTATTCCCTTACTGTAGAAAGATTGCCTTAAATTAATGTCGCAGACCTTGACAGCATCTTTGCTGGCTTTTTCCAGCAATGTAATTATCGTATTACGGGAAACCCTCCTGCGCTGGGCAAGTGTACCAAAACAGATAGCGTCGGTTGTTTCAAGGAGAGTATCGAATTTACTATCCCACTGGATAAAGTCCCATGCTACATCTTCTTTTATAATATAGTTTGGTTGATTATTGGAATCGATGCTGACTTCTACTATCCCGGTTTCTCTTTCACCATCAATCTGAAGATAGTCTGTGACCAGACTAAGGCTGATAAGCTGCTCTACGATTTCCCTGCCGTAATCATCATTGCCTATCCTGCTTACAATAACTCCCTCATGGCCAAGTGCAGAAATATGGTAAGCGAAATTTGTAGGGGCTCCACCAAGTTTTTTGCCGCTTGGGAAAACATCCCATAATATTTCCCCTACTCCCAAGACTTTAAATATTTTTTTCATAATTTTTTAAAATATTTTTGTTAATCTTAAAATAATTTGATTTAAAATATTTAACATTATACAACAATATTTCTAAATGTTTACGTATAATTTATCATAAAACAAAAAACTTATCTTCTTTGTTGTAATAAAAAATATAAGTTCAGGATATTTTGGCTGTTAATTAAAAATCTTAAGTATTAAAATATTAAATAAGTTGCAATATCCAAAAAGCATATTTAAAGCTATTAATGATACTATTAATTCTATTTAATAAACTATAATTTACCTTTTATCTGTTTTTGCATAAACACCGGCTAGACTGAGGGTAATGGAATTTATAGGAGTTAGGTACATAGCGGAAGATTATGTTTTTAATGTTCAGGGATTCATTGATTTAAAATATGATATGCTCTAATAATAAAAATAGAGGTTGTTTTAAGCTTATTTATTTTCAATAACATTATGGTTAATTTTTATTAATATTATGATTATGAAAGAAAAAATATTAGAAGCTATAAACAACAGCAAAGTCATTAATACGCACTCTCATCATAGAAATGATGATTTCTTTATCGACTTTAACCTTGATAAGTTGCTTGAAAATACTTATATAAGCTGGAGTAAAGTGGATTTTGATAAATCCGAACAATCCAGACAGAACTATCTGGATAAAGTGAGATTCAAATCATATTTCGTATGGCTTCATAAGGCGTTAAAAGAAATTTATGGTATAAAGGATGAGCTTTCTGCGCAAAATTGGGATTATTATTCTGATATTATTAATTCCTACCATAAGGATAAAAACTGGCATAAGGAAATCCTTAATAATAATTGTAAATATGAAAAAATAATTCTTGATACTTACTGGGAACCCGGAAGTAATAATGGGGACCCTGGTCTTTTTTGCCCTACTTTCAGAATAAATCCATTGTTTTTTGGGTACAGTAAAGATGCTTTCGACCATAATGATAATAATGTATATAAATTATATGGCAGAGAGTTTAATGATATTGATGAATATGTTTTTTTTATAAGAGAGCTTGTAAAAGAGAAAATAAATAACGGTTGCGTGGCAGTAAAAAATGCTTTAGCTTATGACAGGCCGCTAGATTTTAAAGCAGGCAGCAGGGATGACGCTCAGAAAGTTTTTAAAAACAGGGATAATATTACTGAAAATGAAATAAGATTATTCCAGGATTATATTTTTGGTGAGATATGCAGCCTTGCTGCTGAAATCAATATTCCTTTGCAGTGCCATACGGGAATGGGACGTCTTGAAAAAACAAATGCCTTAAACCTTATGCAGACAATACAATCAAACCCTGAAACAAAATTTGTTTTGTTTCACGGTAGTTTTCCATGGACAGATGATATTGCCGGATTGCTGCACGCCTATCCTAATGTTTACTGCGATATTTGCTGGCTGCCGCTGCTTTCACCGACTGCTGCGCAATATTCTTTAGCCCAAATGATTGAAATAGGTACCTCTGATAAAATTTTCTGGGGCTGCGACACCTGGACTTCCGAAGAAAGCTATGCTGCAAAAATAGCTCTTACCAATGTTCTTGCAGATGTTTTATCCCAAAAAATCGAAAAGAACTATCTGAGTTTAAATGATGCAGAAATAATCATAGAAAACATTCTGTATCAAAATCCGGTAAAAATGTATGATTTCTTTAAAGCAAACAAAGAAAGCAAATAATAAAACCGCTTTAAGTCAAAAATTAAAAGAATAAATTAAATTATAAATTAAAAGCATAAGATTACCCTCCAAAAAAATAATCTATCAGAATAGGGCTGGGGGCATTTATTTTGACTTCGATATGCTCCGGACCAAAAGAATCCTATCGCAACTATAGACATTATTCTTTATTTTTTTTGAATTGAATTAATTACTGATTTAATTAATAATTAGTAATAATTAATATCTTTACCTGTTAAGGCTAGCTTCAATGTTTAGAAAACTGATTCTGCATTATAAGGAAAGTATCTGGTTTTTACCCAGTCTTTTTATAATCGGGTCAATACTGGCAGCTATTTTTGTCAACAGAATAGATTTACTTCTGCAACAGCAATTTTACGGGTCTTTCCCTGCTTTTTTGCTTACAGATGTCGCTCTCGCCAGATCAATATTCGGCGTTATAGCAACTTCACTTTTATCGATGACCGCTGTAACTTTTTCAACTATAATGATCGTTTTTTCCATATATTCTTCACAATTTTCACCAAGAACGCTTCAGAACTTCATATCAGACAGGCTTACACAAATAGTTTTGGGAATATTTATAGGAGGATTCACTTATTCTATAGTGTCTCTGCTTTTAATGAGAGAAACCAAACCGGATACTTTTGTCTTTTCAGCAGTATTCGGAATAATTTTCTCTCTTGTATGCATAGGGTATTTTATCAGATTCATACAGCATATAACTGTTTCAATACAGGTAAATAACCTGGTAGAAGAAATAACTGCAGAGACCTTGGATACTTTAAAGCACAAGATTAAAGAAGTTAATGAAATTAAAAAGAATAATCATGTTATTGCCGGAGTAATTGAAGGAATTGTTAAAACTCAAAAGGAGAACCCTGAGGAAGTTTTGTCTTATAAAGGCGGGCATATAAGATTTTACAACATAAAAGGTTTGATAAACCTGGCAATTGAAAATGATGTGATAATTGAAACGACAAAAAGAGTCGGTGATTATGTTACTGAATTTTCACCTTTATTTTTAATCTGGAATCTTGAAAATAATGAAGAAGACAGCAATAAAGATGAAAATATT
>JAQVJB010000115.1 GCA_028695395.1 Actinomycetota bacterium
ACTTATGGATGAATTAGTCAGGGTAGACGGAAAAGACGAATTCGTAATATATCTTGCACCAGTTGGGAAGGTCAGGAAGCCATATAGCCTTTAATAAAAAGCTTTTTAATAAAAGGCAAAAAACTTTAAATTTTATTATCATATAATCATTCAACCAGGTCATATGTTAATTTAAAAATCCTTTAAATTGCAGCGCAAAAACTTTTTGCCTGAATTTAAAATAAATTATAAAATCATTTCTTAATAATATTTAATAATTAATTAGTTCTATCTAAGATGAAAATACCTTTCATAGATCTTTCCAGGCAGTACAGAGCATATAAAGAAGATTTTGACAAAATCACTTCAGAAGTCTTTGAAAAAGGCTCTTTTGTTTTCGGGGAAAACTGCTCAGCTTTTGAGCATGAGTTTGCAGAATATATCGGAACTTCCCATGGTGTTGGCGTAGGTTCGGGTACCGAAGCCATTCATATTGCTCTTCTTGCCTGCGGGATTAAAAGCGGCGATGAAGTAATCACTGTTTCAAATACTGCTGTCCCGACCGTTTCGGCAATAGATTTTGCCGGGGCCACTCCTGTTTTTGCTGACATTGACGATTCTTTTGATATAAATCCTCAACTTATTGAAGAGAAAATCACTGATAAAACAAAGGTAATAATGCCTGTTCATCTTTTCGGAAATCCCTGCAAAATGGATATGATTTGCTCTATTGCAGAGAAGCATAACCTTATGGTCGTCGAAGACTGTGCCCAGGCTCATGGAGCAGAACTAAATGGAAGAAAAGCAGGTACTTTCGGTCAGGTCTCATGCTTCAGTTTTTATCCTTCAAAAAACCTTGGCGCAAACGGCGACGGGGGAATGATACTGACCAGTGATGCTGAGATTGCCAGAAAAGCAAAACTTCTCAGGTATTACGGATTTGAGGACAGGTATAAAAGCGTAATGCGGGGTTTCAACAGTCGTCTTGATGAAATACAGGCCGCACTGCTTCGATTCAAGCTTAAAAAACTTGAGTCATGGATTGAAAGAAGGAACCAGATTGCACAAATATATGCTGAAGGCTTAAAAGGGCTCCCCCTGAAAATTCCTGCAGTTCTGCCGGGGGGCAGGCATGTATATCATTTGTTTGTCACCCAGCTTGAGAATCAGGAAAAGCGGGACAGACTTATGAGATATCTTTCTGAAAAAGAAATAACAACGCTTATACATTATCCGATACCCATTCATCTTCAGCCTGCATATGATTATCTTGGCTGCAGGGAAGGAAGTCTGCCGGTTACTGAAAATGCTGCAAAAACAATCGTGTCGCTTCCATTGTTTCCTGAAATGAAAAATTCTGAAACTGATTATGTCATAGAAAATATTATAAGTTTCTTTAATTATTCTTAATTTTGATATATTGTTGTAATAATTAATTTTTGTTAGGTGAGTCTAACAAATCAGGAATTAGTTTGTTTGCTTTTTCTATTATGTTTTATTTTCATATCAATCCGGACATCTTTGTTACCAGGAAAAACAAACAGAAACTTTTTTATAGAAATTAAATAATAATCTTAAGAAAAAGGAGCTAAATTGATAGAAGGAGTTAAACTTAAAAAATTAAGGGTAATGGCTGATGAACGAGGAAGACTTATGGAAATGTTAAGGGCTGATGATGATATCTATATAAAGTTCGGTCAGGCATATATGACAACAGCTTATCCCGGTGTTGTAAAAGGATGGCATTATCATAAAATCCAGACTGATTCATTTATAGTTGTCAAGGGGATGATGAAAGTAGTTTTGTATGATTCAAGAAAAGATTCACCTACTTTTGAAGAAATAAATGAGTTTTTTCTAGGAGAACACAACCCTACTTTGCTCCAGATACCGAATTATGTTTTCCACGGATTTAAATGTATAAGCGAAACTGAAGCAATATGTATAAATCTTCCCACGGAAACATATAACTATAAAGAGCCGGATGAATTCAGGGTTGCTCCTCACAGCGGAGAGATACCATATAAATGGGACAGAAAAGACGGATAATATTTTTTATTTATTTGTATTATAATTTCTGCAATTATATTATTTATAGGATTAATCTGTATCGGACTGAACATAAATTTTCCTGACAGCCCGGGTTAATTGTTTGCAAACTATTAAAAATAAAAAATTTTTGGAGGAGTCTTGGAAGAGAGAAATTTTGAAACATTACTTGTTACCGGCGGCGCTGGTTTTATAGGAAGCAATTTTATCCACTATATGATTGATAAATATCCTGACTATAAAATAATTAATCTGGACAAGCTTACTTACGCAGGCAATCTGGAAAATTTAAGGGATGTTGAAGATAATCCTAATTATAGTTTTGTAAAAGGCGATATTGCAGATGCAGACATAGTTGAAAAGATATTCTCAGAAAATAATGTGGATGCAGTCATCAATTTTGCTGCAGAGTCCCACGTTGACAGATCCATAGACAACCCCGGAGTATTTATACAGACAGATGTTTACGGGACTTTTGTTTTGTTAGAGGCTGTTAGAAAACACAATGCAAAACTCTTTTTCCAGATAAGCACAGACGAGGTTTATGGTTCAATCCTTGACGGTTCTTTCAGGGAGAAAGATCCTCTTCTACCCAACAGTCCATACTCAGCTTCAAAAGCAGGCGCAGAAATGATAGTAAGGTCATTTTACAAGACTTACGGTACGCCTGTAATAGTAACCAGGACTTCAAACAATTTCGGTCCATACCAGTATCCTGAAAAGCTCATACCTTTATTTGTCACCAATCTTATTGATAATATAAAGGTTCCTCTTTACGGAGACGGAATGAACGTAAGGGATTGGATTTATGTAGAAGATAACTGTGCTGCTCTTGATGCTGCACTCCATAGCGGCAGGATAGGCGAGATATATAATATTGGTGCTGGAAACGAGAAACCGAATGTATGGATTACCAAAAAGATAATAGAGCTGACTGGCAAAAATGAATCTATGATTAAGCCTGTTGCTGACAGGCTCGGCCATGACAGGCGTTATTCAGTTGACTGCTCAAAGATAAAAAACGAACTTGGCTGGGAATGCAGATATGATTTTGAAGAAGCACTTAAGAAAACAGTTGACTGGTATAAAGAAAATGAGAATTGGTGGAGACCATTAAAGAAATAAAAAGAATAAACCTCAAAAATAATTATTTAATAATACTAATGTAAATTTTTGAGGAAAATTATATAATATTTTAAGTTTATTTTATTAAGAAATTCCTTACTGGATACATGAATGAAAAAAGAATATCAAAAACCAGAAATAACTGAGCACGAAAACTTAAACGAAGTTACTAAAGGCACTCTTCCCCCCAATACTAGTGATTTTAGAGATTAGTTTTTAAAATATTTTATATAAACCATTTTTATAATTATATTATCGCTAAAAAAATGAAGGAGATAGTTATGAAAAAAGAATATGAAAAACCAGAATTGGCTGAACATGAAAATTTAAATAAAGTTACAAAAGGTGAAGATCAGGATTCACGACCTTTATAAAAAATAATTTTTATTATTTAATCTAAAAATTTTTTTAATTAAATAAATAATTACTTAAGCATGGAGTAAGTTATGAAAAAAGAATATGAAAAACCAGAAATAATTCAGCACGAGAACTTAAATGAAGTTACTAAAGCGGCAGACTCAGACAGCGACATTGCTTGATTAATTTCTAAAATATTTTAAATAAGCCATTTTTATAAGCGTCTTTAAAGAATTGACCTGTAAGGCAGCTTTAATTTCATTATTTTTATAAAAAGGGTAAAATATTTCCCTAAACCATTTAATTATTTCCTTATCATCAATTGTGTTAATTTCTTTCTTTTTAAAATAGTCATTAATATTATTACGTGTCCAACTGTTTTCCTCAAAAAAATTATTACCCTGATTCTCATACAATACAGTCCCAGGATAAACTTTAATGAAATTTAGATTAAAAGTATGAGGCCTATATTTTTTAATCCAGCCAAGAAGATTATCCAGATCTGATTTTTTTTCATCTTTAAACCCGAACATAAAATATGTATGGACTTTAATATTATTTTTTTTACAAAGCATCAAGCATTTTTCATTTAAATGTGATACAGGTTTTTTGTTTACACTAATAAGATTGATGTCTTTTAATGATTCAATCCCAAGTTCTATTTTAATGCATCCTGCTTCAGAAATCATTTTTAGAATATCTTCATTTATATTGGCGACATTTGCCTGAACAACCCATTTTATTTTTTTATTTAAATTT
>JAQVJB010000116.1 GCA_028695395.1 Actinomycetota bacterium
CAGAAATTTTAATGACCTCTTTTGTTTTTATATTTACAGCCTCAATATTGTAATGAAGTATATTTTCATAATTTTCATCATAAACAGCTTTCATGTAAGCAATGTAGTTTCCATCCCTGGAAAATAATGGACTGTAAGCACCAGCATCAACAGATGTAATCTTTTCAATATTTTCAGCCTTAAAATCAGTCAGGAAAATATCACCACTTAAAAATTGATTTGATATGGTCCCGTATCTTTTTACTCCGATATAAGTAATCACTGAATCAGAATCTTCGGTAATAAAAACATCGGGCTGCTGCTCACTCAGGTTTGTATCATTTGTAAATCTGCGGATATTATTATCTTCTATACCAGCAATCCATAAATCACCGTCTTCTTCAAAATCACCAAGGACCTGGAAAATATAGCTATTACTGCCTTGAATAAATTTAAAATTATCAAAGCTTGTAATATTTTCAGGACCTTCATTAGAAAAAGCAGAAAGGTCAAATATAAATTCTGCCTCTTTGCTCTCTTCAGAAATATAAAATATCTCTGCATTCTTTGTCTCATATACAGGTGGGAAATCTTCCTGGTTTTTTTCAAAATAAAAATGAGATACGCATGCAATATTTTTATCATTGTTAAAAAAGAAAACCGGAGAAAGAAACATCGTAGACCTCAGGGATGTTCCTCCAACATCAAGCTCTATTTCTTTTTTATCTCCAGTCTCAACATTAACTTTATAAATTCCACCATCCCTGATATTTGAACTGAAATAGTTTGAGATAGTTTCATATGCTATATATCTGCTATCTGAAGACCATACAGGCTTTCCATAATAGCCTAAGGTAATTTCATTTCCTTCGCTTTTTGTAAAATCAAACTCATCAAGAATTTTCATTTTTTTATTATCAACATTTATAACGCAAATCGCGCTATAAGCTCCCCTGCCGCCTTCAACTAAATCGCATAAAATCTGTTTTCCGTCAGGTGATACACTAAAGACCCGGCCAATTTCAAACCTTTCATGAATATCGCTGAATATTAATTCTTCCATTCCTGTTAGAATGTCCTTTGCAAAAATCTTTGCCACTCTGTGCTCGAAATGATTAGACTGTGGATCTGTAGCTATCTCTAAGTAAACAACTTTTCCCGGATTATTTTTATCTTCAGATTCAATAGCTCCCTTTCCCGAATTTCCAGGTTCTTTATCTTCTGCAGTCTCATCAGTTTCACTTTCTTCCATATCAAGGGATGTTTCTGACGAAGAACTGCTCTGGATACTGCTTTCTGAATTATTTATTTCCTCTTTTTGCAATAAGCCATTTTCCTTTCTGCATGAAGAAAATACAGAGATTAAGGAAAGAAGAATAATTGTTATTATTAATATGAAAATTGTTTTAAAGGCTTTATTGTTTTTAATTTCAGGATTCATTGTCACCTTTTATTAGCATAATTTTAAATATAAAAAATAATTTCTATATGAGATTTGTTTATTCTATCAATATTATAATATAAAAAATGCGGGAATGTTATTTATGAAATAAATATATTCCCGCATATAAAATACAATTATCGATTTATTTTCCAGCCTGCTTATTAAAACTATTTATTGTTCGCCATGCTGCTATAATCATTTTTAATTCAATTAACTTTTTCTCCCGAAAGCATTATTGCCTCTTCCGAAAGAATTCTCCTGTTGCTCGCTGCCATTATTATTTCTATTAACCGTATTCTGGTTTCTTAAGCAATTCTCTTCTCCGATACATTCAGGATTGTTTTCCTGATTGCGGTTCTGGATACAGTTCTCTTCACAATTGCACTCGCTGTTACCATCATTATTTCCAGTCAGATTTCTTTTCTGAAGGCGGTTTTGCTCACAATTGCATTCCTGATTTTCCAGGCAGTTTTCACAGTCATCACATTCCTGTTCCTGAATACGATACTGGTTTTTCCCTCCGAGACTATCTTCCTCTGCAAAATTCCTGAAATTCCTGCCAGCTTTTTCCAAATAATCTCCTGAACCCTGATTTATGCCAGAGGAATAATTCTGTGATTCAAGGTTTCTCCCAAGAGATTTATTAGTTGCATAAACAATGCCTGCTGCACTTAATGAAAGTGTAAGAAAAACAGCAACGCCTATTAAAATTTTCTTTAACATTTTTCCTTCTTTCAAACAAATTAATTCTTAAATATTATTTTCCTTACAGACCTTATAACGGAAATAAATATTGATTTGTTATGAAAGAGAGAAAATTTTATTTAACATACTCTCTTTTAAATCTTTTTTTATTCTGATAATTATTTAATCATCACAGTCTTATAATAATTCCCCATAAGATAAGTAATCATGTCCAGCTTTTCATAATCAATATCTCCGTCAGAAAAGATATACTTTTCTTCTGCGTTTACGCTGACCACTTCTCCAATAAAGACATCATGGGTGCCAAGGCTTAATGTCTGTTTCACAACACATTCAATGCTTACGGGACATTCTTTTATCATGGGAGTTGCCAATTTAAAACCTTTTTCTTTGCTTAATTTAAGAGCCTGGAACTTATCTATATCTCTTCCTGACCTGCTTCCGCAGAAATTACATGTTTCTTCCATACCTGTGCTAGGTATATTTATTACAAATTCACCTGATTTGCTTATAAGTTCATGAGAGTATCTGGATGGTCTTATAGATATGGAAATCATCGGCGGATTACTGCATACTGTTCCTATCCATGCAAGTGTTATTATGTTTTCGGACCCTTCATGCGAGCAGGAAATTAGTGCAACCGGATTGGGATACAATCTTTCAAAAGCCCCTATGCTTTTCTTCATAATTTTTTACCTCGAATATCTCTTTTTATAATAAGTAATTATTTTATAAACAAAAAATACTGTTATTTAAAATTAAAAACCATAAAAATACTTTTTACAAATTTTAACAATTACATATAATGGTTTTAATAATATGCAGCTTTTAAAAAGTCTTTTCATCAGATTCCAGGAAAAGTAATGAATGATAAAAAAACAGATGAATTTGTGAAGATAGCGGAAAATAGATTTAATTCAGGTTTTAATTGTGCTGAATCCACTCTTATTGCCGTAACTTCCGCAATGAAAATAGAATCTGATATGTTCCCCCGAATAGCCTCTGGTTTTGGAGGAGGAATAATCAGCAGATATGGTTCTATTTGTGGAGCGCTAAGCGGCACTATTATGGCAGTCGGAGCATTTTGCGGAAGAGATGAAGTAAATAACCCGGAAGAAAAAGAAAAGTTTTACAATCTTATATCTATTATTGTTGAAGATTTTAAAAATAAATTTGGTTTTATAGAATGTAAAAATCTTATAGGATGCGATCTTCACACGGAAGAAGGAAGAAAAAGATTTTATGTTGAAAAAATACATCAAAAAAAATGCAATGAGTATGTTAAATTTGCAGCAAGGAAAGGAATAGGTATTTTAAGTTCCAGATGACAGATCTAAGGGAAATTGCTGCTATTGATTTTGAAACAGCAAATGAAAAATTCTCAAGCGCCTGCTCTCTTGGTATAGCTATAATAAGGGATTATGAAATAGTAAAAACCAGATACTGGTTGATGAAACCCCCGGAACCTTATTTCAGGCCTTTCAATGTCAGGCTGCATGGTATAAATGAAGTCATTGTAGAGAAAAAACCTGAATTCTACAGAATATGGCCTTCGATTAAAAAAAATCTCGAAGGCAGGATAGTAATTGCTCATAATGCTATGTTCGATATTTCAGTGCTTAAATCTCTTTTAAATGTTTATCAGATAGAATACCCCGATATTATATATGCCTGCACGGTAAATCTAGCCAGAAAAGTCTGGATAGGGCTTGAAAACTATAAATTAAATACCATATCTGAATTCTTAAATATTGATTTTAAGCATCACAATGCATGCGAGGATGCCCGAGCATGTGCTTCTATTGCAATAGAAGCTGCAAAAAAACTTAATGCCAGTGATTTTCTGGATTTGTTTACCAAAACGGAAACAGACTTAAAAAAAATGGAAAGAGATTTTGTTAAATTATATTACTCATAATTATTTTCTATTATAAATTTAAAATAATTAAAACTATTATTAATTTTCCTTGTAATATAGCTATTATTATTTATAATCTTACATAAGATTGTACTGCAGGTTAAAGATTTTCAAAAAAGCAGGTGCTGTCTTTTCTTATGGGTATATTTTTTCATTATTCATATATAAAGTGATATAAAAAAGAAGGGAGACAACATGAATGATGTAGATCTAAGCAAACCAA
>JAQVJB010000117.1 GCA_028695395.1 Actinomycetota bacterium
AAAGAGATTTTGTTAAATTATATTACTCATAATTATTTTCTATTATAAATTTAAAATAATTAAAACTATTATTAATTTTCCTTGTAATATATAGCTATTATTATTTATAATCTTACATAAGATTGTACTGTAGGTTAAAGATTTTCAAAAAAGCAGGTGCTGTCTTTTCTTATGGGTATATTTTTTCATTATTCATATATAAAGTGATATAAAAAAGAAGGGAGACAACATGAATGATGTAGATCTAAGCAAACCAAGTGGTATGTCGAAAGCTTCGTTAATTCTTGGTATCTGTTCAATAATTCCTTTTGTAGGCTGGGGACTTGGCCTTGCTGCAATTATACTTGGAATTATAGACTTGGTTAAGATTAAAAACAAAGAGGCTGGTGAACCTGGGAAAAAATTCGACATCATCGGAATCATACTTGGTGTTATACTTCCCTGGATATTCTCAATGATTATTATATCTTTAATCACAAGTGCTGCTATGGGAGCTTTATCTAATATTGCTTACTAATATAAAAATTTTAATCTGATTTTTAGCAGATTACTTTTAAAAAGGGCAAATGATTTATCACTTGCCCTTTTTTTATTATTGTATAATATGCTGTAAATAGTAATTTAAATATTGAACTTTTAAATATCTTATGAAATCATAAAAAGCATTAATTTTCATTAGATGTTTTAATTTATAAATTTAATTAGTCTGGAGTAAAAATGGAAATAACTGAACTATCTGAAGAAATAATGGGGATGTCAAGCTCAGGAAATAAAATGTACTGGATGATAACATCTGAGATGGGCGCAGAAAATTTTGAATTAAGATATGTTGAAATGCCGGCAGGCGGAAAAAGCAGTTATGGCAGCCATCCTCATGAACATGAAGTTTTTATCGTAAAAGGTGAAGGTATGATAAAAGGCTCATACGGAGAAAAGAAACTTCTTCCCAATATGGCTGTTTTTGTTCCAGGCAATGAAATACATCAATGGATTAATACAGGAAACGAACCTTTCGGATTTATATGTGTAGTTCCTAAGGGCGCTGAAGCACAATTCAAGCCAAAAAAATAAATCAATATTAAAATTCAGGAATTAATAAAATGTATATAGTAGACAATAATTCAGATAATGCATATTTCAATATAGCTTCTGAGGAATATCTTTTAAAAAATAAAGATGAGGATTTCTTCATGCTCTATATTAACCCGCCTAGCATAATAATAGGAAAAAACCAGAATACCCTTGCAGAGATAAATACTGATTATGTAAATGAAAATAATATTTCAGTTGTAAGAAGATTATCTGGTGGAGGCGCAGTATATCATTGCCATGGAAATCTTAATTTTTCTTTTATAATTAACGACAATGAAGAAAGTTTTATGGATTTTAAAAAATTTACCCAGCCGATTATCTCTATTCTGGACAAAATGGGTGTTAAGGCACAGCTTAGCGGAAGAAATGACATATTGATAGATGATAAGAAGATATCAGGAAATGCACAGTTCAAAAGCAGGGGCAGGATGATACATCATGGTACACTTCTTTTTTCTTCTGATTTAAGCAAACTTGAAAAATCTCTTAAAGCCAATCCGCTGAAATTTAAAGATAAGGCAACAAAATCCGTAAAAAGCAGAGTAGCAAACATATGTGATTATCTTGAAAATCCTATTGATATTTATGAATTTAAAAAACTTGTCATATCCGGAATCCTTGAAGTCAATAAAGATTGCAAGATTTATGATTTGACTGAAGATGATAAAAAATCCATCAGCAAGCTTGTTGAAGATAAATATTTTACATGGGAATGGAACTACGGTTATTCACCTAAATATAATTACAGCAATGAAGAAAAATTTGCCTGCGGGCTGGTACAGGTTTATCTGCTGATAGAGGAAGGCTTTATAAGCAGTATAAAGTTTTATGGTGACTTTTTCGGAAAAAGAGATATAGCTGAACTTGAAAAGAAGATTACAGGAATAAAGCACGACAAGAAACATATTGAAGATGTATTGAAAAATACGGATTTGGATAGCTATTTTGCCGGTATTACTTCTGATGAATTGCTTGGGTTACTATTCTGATATAAATATCTATAACTCTGTTAGGTAAATGTAAAAAAAATTTTATTCTTTAATATGCTTGTTATTTCTGTAAAAAGAGTTATAAAAATTGTTTTATATTTTGCCTAATTTATATAATAATTATTAATATTATTTATAAATTTTTGTATTAGCTACAAAATGGAGGGGATTATGTCAGATATTACAGAAACTTCCTCAAGGTTCTCTTTTGCTTATTTCAGGAAGTTTAATGCAGTAATGTTTGTGCTTCACTTTATCCAGGGAGCTATGATGCTCATTCTGGGACTTGTCCTTAATAACATTAAAGATTTCCGGCTTCCCTTTACTGTATCTTTTCTAAGTTATGACCCTGTAAAGCAGGGACTGGTTTCAAATACACAGAATATCGGTACACTGCAGATAGGCCCTTTTGTCTCGATATTTCTTTTCATGTCAGCTCTTGCACATTTTCTGGTAATACTTCCGAAAGTCAATGATTTCTATAACAGCAGGCTTAGCCAGAAAATCAATTATTTCAGGTGGTTTGAATATGCATTAAGCTCTTCGGTAATGATAGTCATAATAGCGATGCTTTTCGGAGTATATGACCTTGGAAGCATTATTTTAATAATAGGTTGTAACGCTACCATGAACCTGCTTGGCTTAATGATGGAAATACATAATCAGACCACAAAAAAAACAAACTGGGCTTCTTTTTTAATAGGATGTTTTGTCGGCATCGTACCTTGGGCAATAGTTCTTATGTATTTTCTCGGCGGAGGGAATTATGAACAAATACCGTGGTTCGTATATGCTATATTTGGAACTTATCTTGTTTTGTTCAATCTGTTCCCCGTAAATATGGTACTGCAATATAAAAAAGTGGGAAGATGGAGCGATTATCTTTATGGAGAAAGAGGGTATATAATACTAAGCCTTGTCGCTAAGAGCCTTCTTGCATGGCTTGTTTTTGCAGGAACAATGCAGCCTCAATAAAAAGGAAGGGTTTTGAAATAAAGAATCACTTTTTTTATAATAATCATGTTAAATAGGTATCAGCAACATATAAAGTTATAGCATATGCACATTTGCAATTAGGAAATTTTTATATGAAGAGACTGTTTTTTCTAATAACATTGCTATTATTGGCGCTTATTCTGCTTTTTTCTTTAATATCTTGTAAAAAAGAGGCTGAATTTGATACTTTGCTAATATGTGATGAAATTGATGAGAAAACACTGGAAGCTGTAAACATAAAGAATGTTTTTGAAATTGATAACGAAACAATATATGCAGTTATAAAATACAGCGGTGCATATATGAAAGACAGCTATTTTTTTGTATGGACAAATCTTGATACCGGTAAAAAAAAGACTACAGAAAAATACTTTTTTGCCAATAAGGAAAATCTTGAATCAGGAAATCTTGTTTCAGTGCTGAGATTAAAAGAAGAAAGCCCTGCAATCACTCCGGGGAAGTATAAGGTTGAATTCATATATAATGGCAATCTTAAATCAACTTCTGAATTTGAGATAAGCAGGCCTGAAATGAAAATTATCACTACTGAACTAGCCAGTAAATTAAGTGAAGACGGCTCTCCTTTTGAATCAACTGAAAAATTTGAGCAGACAGATACAATCAACCTCAGCATAAATGTTAATTACATACTCAAAAATAATAATTTTAAGATAAGGTGGTTCGATAATAAAGATAAAATCATTAAAGAAAACCTATATGTCGTTAATAAAGATGACTACAAAAATAAATATATCACTTTTCCACTGCAAAGCGGTAAGGGATTATTCCCTGAAGGAGATTATGAAGTAGATATCTATTTCAATGAGGCACTGATTAAAACACTATCATTTAATATTAAAAAATAAATAAACGATAAAATTAACTTTAATCGTTTACAGTATTTCTTTCATTTTTTTCTCAGTATCCAAATTTATGAAAAAAAATATAAGGAGGAGCATTAATTCTCCTCCTTATTTGTTTGGACGCCTATTAGTAGCCTGCTTTTTATTTAAATAAACATAATTAAATGCTATCTCTTTTCCAGCTGAGATATGAGCCGTTAAGGCATTTTACATCATCAAATCCATTATTTTTAAGCAATTTATATGCTACGTAAGCCCTGTATCCGGTTTTACAGTAAATAACTGATTTTTTTGAT
>JAQVJB010000118.1 GCA_028695395.1 Actinomycetota bacterium
CTTTATCAAAATTGAAATATTTTCCACCATCATAAAAAGAATCCGGAGTAGTATTTAATATGCCCATAATTAAAGGTGTTTCATCGGGCTGGAATATCCTGTCGGCTATTTTAAGGCCATTTTTAATGATGTAATTTTTTTTCTGGTCAAGAAAGTCTTTTATATCAGATGAAAGCAGTTTTAAGCCAAAAGGCTGGGACTTTATTTTTTCTGCCAGGCTTCTTAAGGTTTTTTCAGTTCCGAATATGATTATATCTGACTTTTCATCACCAAGATATAGTGAATTCCTGGATAAAACTGCTTCTCCATTTCTTGACAACATTTCCTGTTTTATTATATTTGCAGCTTTATTGTCGACTCCTTTTATTTTCAATACAAGATTGAAAAGTTTGTCAGACATTATTTTAATTCCGTGGGTAGTAGCATCTATTTTTGCGAATTCTTTTTCTGCTTCAGCTTTATCTTTTAAAAAAATTTGTCTTATCTTATATTCCATGTTTAATAAGAGCAATAGCTTCGGCACGGGAAGCAGCATTTTTCCTGAACAATCCTCTTACTGCAGAAGTGACAGTTAGCGTCTTAGGTTTTTTTACGCCTCTCATACTCATACAAAGATGTTCAGCTTCAACAATAACCATAACGGCCCTTGCCTCTAATTTTTTCATTAAAGTATCAGCAACAATAGTTGTAAGCCTTTCCTGTACCTGAGGTCTTTTTGCTACTACATCAAACATCCTGGTAATCTTTGAAAGACCTGCAATTTCACCATTAATATTAGGTATATAAGCAACATGAGCTTTGCCGATAAAAGGAATCAGGTGATGCTCGCAGACTGAATAAAAAGGAATATCCTTTATTATTATGATTTCATCATGGTTTTCATCAAACATTGTCTTGAGGACAGCAGAAGGGTCCTGGTTTATCCCGGAAAAAATTTCTTCATACATTTCTGCTACTCTTCTCGGTGTATCTGCAAGACCTTCCCTTTCAGGGTCTTCCCCGATACCCCTTATTATATTTTTTACACCTTCTTCTATAAGTTTCTTATCCAATAAGACCTGGCTTTCTTTCTAATCGTCTTCTTTAGAAATATCATTTTTAAGGTTTTCGGAATCCATGCTTTTTGTAACACTGCTTTTTCTCGTTCTTTTTTTTATGGCAGGTTTTTCTTCATATTCTTCATCATGATATTCCTTTGCCCTGAAACCTTCATTTTTATTAACTTCGATTTTACCCAATATGCCGATAACCTCTTTTTTGTCCAGAGTTTCTTTTTCAATCAGTTTTGATGAAAGCTCATTTAAGATATCACTGTGTTCAATAAGAAGATCTTTTGCTGAATTATAGCAGCTGTCTACGATTGAATGAACTTCATCATCTATCATAGAGGCAACTTTATCGCTGTAATGTGGTTTTGAAACCAGCTGGTTTCCTAAAAATACTTCATCCTGCTCGCCTTTGAAGGCAACCGGTCCAAGCTTATCGCTCATCCCGTATTCCGTTATCATCTGCCTTGCAAACTTTGTAGCTCTGTCAATATCGTTTTGCGCTCCGCTTGTTATATCATTAAAAATAAGCTGTTCTGCTACTCTTCCGCCAAGAAGCATTTTTATATTATCGAATATCTCAGATTTCGACCTTAAAAATCTATCCTCTTCGGGCAGTGTTATAGTATATCCAAGAGCTCTCCCTCTTGAAATGATTGATATTTTATAAACAGGATCCGTATTTGGAAGAATATAGGCAAGCAAAGCATGTCCTGCTTCATGAAAAGCGATTATTCTTTTTTCTTTTTCTGATATAACCCTTGTTTTCTTTTCAGGTCCAGCTATTACACGTTCAATTGCCTGTTCTATTTCAAACATACTTATTTTCTTTTTATTATGTCTTGCTGCAAGAAGAGCTGACTCGTTAAAGAGATTGGCAATATCAGCCCCTGTAAAACCCGGAGTCTGTCTTGCAATAGTTCTCAAAACAACATCTTTATCCAATGGTTTGCCCTGAGCATGGACTTCAAGTATTTTTTCCCTTCCAATCAGGTCCGGCCTGTCGACAACTATCTGTCTGTCAAATCTCCCAGGTCTTAAAAGAGCCGGGTCAAGGATGTCCGGCCTGTTTGTTGCAGCTATAAGGATTACAGTACTATCCACATCAAATCCATCCATTTCTACAAGCAGCTGGTTTAATGTCTGCTCCCTCTCATCATGTCCGCCTCCAAGACCAGCGCCCCTGTGTCTTCCAACAGCATCTATCTCATCCATAAATATGATAGAAGGTTGTGTAGCTTTAGCCTGAGCAAAAAGGTCTCTGACTCTTGAAGCGCCGACACCAACGAACATTTCAACAAATTCCGAACCGCTTATGCTATAGAAAGGAACTCCTGCTTCCCCTGCAACTGCTCTGGCAAGCAGCGTCTTTCCTGTTCCCGGAGGACCGTATAGCAGGACCCCTTTCGGTATTTTTGCTCCCATTGATTTAAATTTTCCTGGTTCTTCTAAAAACTCTTCGATTTCTTTAAGTTCTTCAATTGCCTCGTCAACCCCTGCAACATCTTTAAATGTAACTTTATTTTTACCTTTCCCGGATACTCTTGCTTTACTCTTCCCGAACTGCATTACTTTAGAGCCTCCGCCCTGCATCTGATTAAAGAGAAAAAATATCAAACCAAACATTATAATAAACGGCAAAGCACTTACAAGTATCTGAATCCAGATGGACTGTTGCTGATTATCTACCTTAAAAGGAATATTTTTTTCAATTAGAAGATTAGAGATATCATAATCAGATAAAAAAATCATTTTAAATTTAGTTCCATCAGTAAACAAGCCCTCGACTATTCTGTCTTCCCCTTTTATTGTTATCGGCTCAGTAGTACTGATTTCCTGGCTTTCTATTTTTGTAATGAATTCATTAAGCGTAATTTCTTTTACCTGTGGCGATAAGAACAACGGATTCCTGAATATAAAAAACATCACCACTACAAGCAATATCAAAAGTGCTATATTTTTAAAATTTCTTTTCAAATCAAATCAACTCCTATTAAATTAATTCTTCTCCCCTCCTGTTTTTTATCTTAAAAATTATAAAATTTTATAAGATAAAAAAATGAAAGTTAATCTTATACCATTTATTACCCATTTTCAATATAGCCTATATAAGGCAGATTTCTATAATTTTCTGCATAATCAAGGCCGTATCCGATAACAAACTCGTCCGGAATATCAAAGCCTTTATATTTAATGGTATTTTTTATTTTTCCTTTAACATCTTTATCCAAAAGAGCACATATTTCAAGGCTGTTTGGATTTCTTGCCTGGATATTCTTTACAAGATAATGCAAGGTTCTCCCTGAATCTATTATATCTTCTATTATTAGAACATCCCTGCCTTGTATATTGTAATCAAGATCTTTGGTGATTCTGACAACACCTGAGCTGGCCATAGAATTCCCATAGCTCGAAACAGCCATAAAATCAAAAACAATCGGAATACTTATCTTCCTGCATAAATCTGCAACAAAAATAAAGGAACCTTTTAAAACAGAGATAAGAACAGGTATTTTTCCCTTATAATCACTGGAAATCTGTTCCCCAAGCAAGCTGATTTTTTCCTGTAATTCCTTTTCAGAAATCAATACTTTTACATTCTCAAGCTTACTTATTTTTTCGTACTCTTGTTTTTCCTTTTCCATACTTTCTCCAAAATAAAATTATTATTTTTATTTATATAAATATTCTAAATCTATTATTGAAAGAAGACTATATGACTACTTACGTAAATTTAAAAACCTATATAAATTATTAAATCAGATATTTAATGACTTTTAAATCTATATTATTAAAAATTCTATTTTAATTCTTAGTAAATACTTTTAAATATAATACTTCACCAGTAATATTGCTTATTTTTACATCTTCACTGGTCCTGTAAGAAAATACCCATAATATTTTTTCCTTATCAAAAATCAGGGGAACAAGCCTGCGGCATTCTTTTGGAAGTTTTATATCAATAAAAAAATCATGCAGTTTCTTTCTATGGCTTGCCCCGTAAGGCTTAAAATAATCACCAGTCTGCCAGCTTCTTAATTTTAATGGAAAAGATATCTTGGACAAATCAAATATTGCTTCATTTGCTGGTAATGATTTTAGTTTATTAATATCTATATTTTCTAAAGATGAAATACTGAATTCAAATCTTATTTTGTACTGCTCAATATTTTTATTTAAAACAGTA
>JAQVJB010000119.1 GCA_028695395.1 Actinomycetota bacterium
CTTTAGAATTAGAGGAAAAAGTTCCCGGTATTCTTTGGCTGCATGGGGGAGGTTATGCTCTTGGTGCTCCGGAACAGGCAGGGATGATGGCAAAAAGGTTAATTGAAGAACACAAGTGTATTATCGTAGCACCGGAGTACCGTCTGTCTGTTAAGTCTCCTTATCCGGCAGGACTTGAAGACTGCTATGAAGTCCTTTTATGGATGAAAAATCATGCAGAAGAATTGGGCATTAGGGAGAACCAGCTTATGGTAGGCGGCGACAGTGCAGGAGGCGGGCTGGCTGCAGCCCTTACGCTTTTTGCAAGGGACAAAGGTGAAGTGGCTATTGCTTTTCAGATGCCATTATATCCGATGCTTGACGATAGGATGACAACTAGTTCTTCAAAAGATAATAATGCTCCAGTCTGGAATTCCAAATCCAACTATATTTGCTGGAAACTTTATCTTGGCAAGTTGTTCGGTGCTGCAAATGTTCCTTACTATGCTGCCCCTGCCAGGGCCAGCGACTTCAGCAATCTTCCGCCGACAGCAACTTTTGTCAGTGAACTGGAACCTTTCAGGGATGAAGTTATTAAATATGTGGAAAACCTGAGAAAAGCCGGGGTCCCGGTTGACTTTGAAATATTTGAAGGTTGTTATCATGCATTTGAGCAGATGTGTCCGAAAGCAAAGATAAGCAAAAAGGCAGTTGCTTTTATCATGAATTCATTTAAACATGCAGTAGAACACTGCTTTGCAGAACAGGATAGATAGGAATAATTTTGAGATGTTTGCTTTATCACCAGTCTATAATCTAATAAATATAATATTTTTCTATAATTAAGCATATATGCCAAATAATAAGCAATAAAAAAGTGTTTAATTAAATAATACTTTGAGAGATTATCCTTCTCTTGATTTCAATTGGTTTTTCCGCAAAACATGAAATCCTCCACTAGCAAACTATAATCATTTTCAAGCATGGAAAGTATTTACAAATTAAAAGTTGACTCACAGATAATTTTTTATATTGAGATTTAAATTAATATGAATTATTTGATACCATTTGAAATAATATATAAATGATAGATAGGGAAGGAAAATCTGTGGATTACAAAACTATTATTTTAGAGAAAAAGGATAATATAGGGATTATTATCTTTAACCGTCCGGAGAATCTAAATACATTCAGCTCCTCTTTGGCGCAGGAACTTAATGATGCCTTAATGGAACTGGAAAATGATAAAGAAATATCAGTAATAATCATTAAAGGCAAGGGTAAAGCCTTTTGTGCCGGAATTGATATTAAAGAACTGCAAGGCAAAAAAGCACTAGAATATATAAAGATAGTCGAACTCATGGAAAAAATGAGCCTCACAATAGCTAATATGGGCAAGCCAGTCATTGCTTCTGTTCAGGATTTGGCAATAGCTAATGGCATCGGCCTGGTTGCTTCAGCTGATTTGGCAGTAGCAGCTGAAGGAGCGAGATTCGGCGCAACAGCAGTAAACCTTGGGTTATTCTGCATGGGTCCAGCAGTACCTCTTTCCAGAAATCTGGGCAGGAAAAAAGCGCTTGAGTTAATATTGACAGGCGAAATAATAGATGCTGCAGAAGCTTATAGAATAGGGCTTATAAATAAAGTTGTACCTATAGAAAAATTAGAGGAAGAAACAATGAAACTGGCAGAAAAAATCGCCTCCAAGAGCCCTTTAGCTGTCCAGCTGGGCAAGAAATCTTTTTATAAAATGGCAGACCTTGACTATGAAAAAGCTTTCGAGTTGGCCAATAATCATTTTTCAATATTATGCACTACCGAAGATGCTAATGAAGGCATAGAATCATTTCTTAATAAGAGAAAACCAGAGTGGAAGAATAAATAAGGCGGACACTTTTTATTTTTTTATAAAAAAGTAAAAGCAGGAATATATTTTTGAAATAGAAAATATATCGCCAGTAATAAAACCGCATTAAGACAAAATATTTATTAAATCCAATTAAAAAAATACTTAAGAATAATTACAAATATCTTTAAAAGAGCCAGTTCATTATACCATTAAAATGATATAATTATTTTCATGATATTGCTACTTTAAATATAAAAAATGCAGTGATTCTGCTCAATATGAAAACGGGGTGTTTTATATGACTGAAGAAAGAATAGACTTTCTTGATAGTAATAAAAATGATTCTGAACTTAAAAAAATCATAGATAAAAATGGATGGAGCCTTTCTTTGCATGAAGCAAAAGAAGCACAGAAAAGGGCAAAGAAAGTTTTAAATATTACTGAATTAGGGATTTTAGACTCACTGTGGTCTGAGCACTGCTCCTATAAGCACACGAAAAAAACTCTCAAGATGCTTATAAAAGATAATAGTTATGTCTTAAAAACAAAAAGTAGTGAAGCTGGGGCAGTTATGATACCTGGTACAGATTATGTTGCCGTCTTTAAAGTCGAATCACATAACCATCCTACCCAGGAAAACCCTTTTGACGGTGCTGCAACAGGTATAGGAGGCGTACTCAGGGATATATTTGCAATGGGTGCCAGAATTGTAGGATGCGGCGTATCTTTAAGGACGGGGCCTTTAAGTGATGAGCATTCAGGATATATATTGGAAGAAGGTACAAAAGGCGCAGCTAATTATTGCAATGTCATGGGAGTCCCGTTAATAGATCTGGACACTTATTTTAATGAATATTTCAAGGAAAATTGTCTTGCGAACGTTTCTGCAATAGGAGTTGTAAGAACAGATGCTCTTATGCCAAATACAGCATCGAAAGATTCAGTTGGATATAACCTTATATACTTTGGCAAAGAGACTAAAGGAGCAGCTGCCGGGGGGGCCTCTAGCGCTTCAAAAACCAGGGAGGAAGGAAAGCAGCTTTATGAAGCAGAGTTCGGATCAAAGCCTGAACTTGAAAGAGATACTTTGATTGCCCTGGAACAGGCCAAGGAAAATTTAAGAAAAGAAGGATTGTATAAGAAAATCTCGATGAAGGATATGGGAGCTGCAGGACTTACATGTTCTACATCCGAGCAGGTTCCTGAAGGTTATGGTGTTGTTATTTATACAGATAAAGTGCCTTCATCGGAAGTTATCAGCGCCTATGAGCTGGCAGTCGGTGAAGACCAGGAAAGAAATATGATAATCGCACCTAAAGGAAAAGCTACTGATATAATACTTGAGACTTTTAAAAATAATGAAGATTTTATAAAAAGCGGTGGCAAGATAACTGTTGTCGGTGAAGTGATAAGTGAAGATAGATTTATCATGAAGGACAGCAGCAGCGGAGAAATTTACTGCGATATACCTAACAGCCTTATAACCAACTCGCCTCAATATGAACCTGATACAAAAGCTATAGCCATAGAAGAAGAAAATGATTTCAGCGTTAATGAGCCTGAAGACCTTAAAGAAACAATCCTAAACATATTAAGCTCTGATAATGTTTATCATAAAAAAGATTCTTACAACGCTTATATTGATAAAGACTTTATGACAGTAAAAGCAGGAGAGACAGACACAGCTGTAATTGCTCCGCTCATGCATGAAGAAGTTAATGACACCCAGAAAAGAATAGGAATAGCCCTAGTATTCGGAGGAAAATCAATACATGGAAGAAACGGCACTCCTTGTGAGCAGGCTTATTTAGCGACTTTGCAGGCAAGGCTTAAACTGGCATTGGCAGGGCTTAGTCCGATAGCTGCAACTGATGGATGCAATTATGCAAATCCTGACAAGCCTGAAGATTTCTACAGTTTTGTTGAAGGCATAAAAGGGCTAAATAAAGCTTGTAAAATTTCTATCTTTGGGAAAAATGAGCCTTTGGCGGTCGTATCAGGAAATGTATCCTTAAATAACACTTTTATGGCAGAAGGCAAAGAAGTAAAGGCAATAGATCCATCAATGATACCGGGTGTTTTTGGATATATTGAAGATTACAATAAAACAGTTACAAATGCTTTTAAGGGCAGTAACAGAGCTATTTATCTGATAGGTAAAATAAAGCACGAATTTAAAGGTTCTGAATATGCAATTATGAATGGCCAGCTTGGCAGGAATCTGCCTAATCTTTCTGAAGATGAAGCAGCGGGTTTTGAACACGCGTCAATTGAGGCGGCTGAAGGCGGCCTGATAGAGTCTTCAAAACTTATAGGAAACGGAGGTCTTGCCGCTGCAATA
>JAQVJB010000120.1 GCA_028695395.1 Actinomycetota bacterium
CACATACATGGCATAAGAATACTTCAGCGCCCTGTTTTTTAAATTTTGCCATGGTTCCAGCACAAATAAGTTCAATATCATCAGGGTGGGCTCCAATTGCAAGTACTTTCATTTTAACTCGCCTTTCATGAAAACAATTAATAATTAATATAAGAAGTATTTTTAAAAAAATTCTATCTTCTTAATCTACCTACACCTAATTGACTGATTACAGTAGCTACAACAATAATAGCTCCAAGTACAATAGTCTGGACATAAGAATTTACTCCGATTATATTCATGGCATTGTATATAAAACCTAGAAGGACAACACCAAAAAAGGCGCCTACCAGGCTGCCTCTGCCGCCTTCAAAAGTAATCCCACCTATTATTGCTGCTGCAAGAGCTTGCAGCGCATAATCGGAACCGCTGTCCGCCCTTACCATACCCAGTCTTGAAACAAGTATTAAAGAAGTAAAACCTACTATTAGCCCTGATAATGTATAAATCGATATAACATGCCAGTCAACATTTATTCCTGAAAGAAAAGCTGCCTGGGAATTACCTCCAATCGCATTAAGGCGTCTTCCATACTTCGTGTATTTTCTTAGAAAGAAAGCAAACAGAAATATCACAAAAAATATAACTATTGAAACAGGCACCACTCCGCCTATCTTTGCTTCTCCAAGAAAACTAAATTGTCCGGTTATTGTCTGAGGCCTCCCGCCACCGACAATTAAAGCTATCCCGAGAAAAACATAGCTCATACCTAATGTTATTATAAGAGGCGTCACCTTGCTTTTTGCAATTATAACCCCATTTATAAAACCAAGGAAAATACCGAGCGCAAGAGCTACTATTACACCTAAAAAAATACTTATGCCAGCAAGAAGCATCCTTGCAAAAATGATAGCAATCAGCCCTGCCATATTCCCAATTGAGATGTCAAGACCTCCTGATATCATAAGCAGGGACATGCACATTGTCAGGATACCAAGGATTGAAATCTGCTGCATAACATTCAGGAAATTTCTAAGTGTCAAAAAGTTAGGATTAATAACACTGGCTACCACTGCAATAATTACAATAACTAAAATAAGATAAGAAATCTGATTATTTAAAAAACCAAGCTTTCTTGAACCCGAAACTAATTCCTTATCGCTTAGATTATCTTTTTTATTATTTAACACCTTTACTTTCCTCCCATAAATCCTGATAAAATATTTTCTTCATTAATTTCATCTTTTAAGAGTTCTCTTGAGATTTCAAAATTACGCACTACTATTATTCTGTCGCTCAGTGAAATAAGTTCCGGCATTTCAGACGAAATCATAATAATTGATTTTCCACTTGCAGCAAGTTCGGTAAATAATTCATATACCTCTGTTTTTGCATTAACATCGATTCCATGAGTCGGCTCATCCACAATAAGAACGTTAATTCCTTTAAAAAGCCACTTTGCAATTACAACTTTCTGCTGATTTCCACCGCTTAAAAATTTTACTTCTCTTTCCAAAGAAGGTGTTTTTATGTTTAATTTTTTTACAAAATCACCAGAGTATCTCTTTTCTTTGTTCAGGTTTAAGAAAAATCTTCCAATATTGTCAAGACCCACTGCCGTAATATTATGCGAAACAGGCTGTCCCATAAAAAGGCCATCAATTTTTTTACTTTCAGTTAAAAGAGCTATACCTGACCTAACTGCCTGAATAGGACTATTGGGAGTGATATCTTTTCCTTTATAAAAAATCTTTCCTTCATATTTTCTTAATGCTCCAAAAATCGCTCTTGCTATCTCTGAACGACCGGAGCCTTTCAACCCTGCAACACCAAGTATCTCACCTTCTCTAACCTTGAAGCTGACAGGTGTTGATTTAGGTGTCAGCTTCAATCCCTGAACCTCAAAAACATAATCCCCTACCGAGCTCTCTTTTTTCTTGTAAAAAAGATCTACTGAACGTCCTATCATTTCTTTGGCAAGGCTGTTAGGATCAAAGATATCCGTTTTTTTATCATGTGTATTAATCTTAACACCATCACGTAAAACAGTTACCCTGTCTGCAACTTCAATGATTTCCTCAAGATCATGGGCAATATAAATAACACCTACTCCTTCCTGGGAAATTTTCTTTACCATCTCTATTACTAGTCCGATATCGTTTTTATTAAATGCCTGGGTAGGTTCATCAAGAATAAGTACTTTCGGTTTCTGAGCTAATGCTTTCAGTATTTTTACAAACTGCTGGTCTGAAGGACTTAAACGTTCATATATCTCATCGACCTTTAACTTAATTCCTATCAGCTTTGCAAGCTCTTTTGCTTCTGTAAATATTTGCTTATAATTTATGAATGCTTTTTTACTATTGCTGGACTCTACTCCTAAAAAAATATTTTCAGCAGCTGTTATTGAAGGTACCAGAATATCTTCCTGGTATACTGTCTGTATACCGAGTCTTCTTGCCTGATGAGGGGTCAGGCTGTTATGTTTTTCTCTGCCTATTATAATTTCCCCGCTATTTGGGATTTTAGCACCGGATAATACTTTAATAAAAGTCGATTTTCCGGCACCATTTTCACCGATTAAAGCATGAACTTCTCCATTATAAAGATTGAAACTGAAATCTGTCAGAGCTTTTACCCCGGGGAACTCCATATAGATATTTTTTACTTCTAATATAATTTGTTTTTCTGATGATTGATTTTCCATATGTAATCCATATAAAAATTAATAATCTTTTTTTATATTTTCCTGTTTAGCGGCCTTTTTGGAAAAGGCCGCTAAACACTTTAAAGCAAAGAAATTTTCACTTGCTTGAAGTGAAAATAATTACCAGCTTTCAAGACCGCCTATTAAATCTATCAAATCATCTGAAGGAACCCATGAAATATTTTCATCTAATGTCTCTTTAGTAATTGGCATATCCGGTAATGGAATGAATTTTTCCGGAGGCATTATGCCCTGTGTTGCATGCAGATACATTGCCTTAAACAGATAAAGTCCCTGAAGTGAGACCGGGGATGCAACTGTAGCTTTAATAATATCGTTCTCCAGCATAGTAACGCCAGTCGGTCCGCCGCCTGTTGCAATTATAGGAATATCTTTTTCAAGGCCGGCATCTTTTAATGCATTATAAACACCCTGTGCAATAGACTCATTGTTTGCAAACACTGCATCAAATTCTTCGCCTGATGCTATTACGTCTGTAACTACAGGCTGGGCAGTCCCTGTATCCCACTGTGTATCTCTTCTTATGGCAACAGTAACATTAGGAAATTCTGCAAGCGCTTTCTCTACTCCTACTTCATAGGCTTCTACAATACCCATTCCAGGCAGACCTCTTACATAGAATATTTTTGCGCCATCATAATTCTCTGAAAGCCATTTTATGGCAGTATAACCGATTGAATCGTATTCGCAAGCTACATTAGCTACATACTCACCCTGGAAGTCATAATTCAATAGCTTTGTATTTTCAAAAGATATCGGTATGCCTGCTTCTTTTGCTTTTTCTGCAAATTTTTCTGCTTCTTCAGGCGTATAGACAAATACGCCTATTTCATCTACTCCTTTGATTATCAGATCTTCGAGGTTAGATAGCTGTTTGGCTCCATCCCATGCGGCATCAAGAACCTGGACCTCAACGCCCATTTTTTCAGCTGCATATATGAAGTTTTCAGTACTGTATCCGTTCCATTCATCTGACATGGCTGTCGGAAGGTTACCAAAAACCAGCTTCTTCGCAGCGGCAGTTGTCTCAGCAGCAGCAGTTGTCTCGGCTGCAGCGGCAGTTGTCTCGGCTGCAGCAGCAGTTGTCTCGGCAGTACTTTGTTTACAACCTGTAACAACCATTAGAGATAGTACTGCAATAATCGCTATAAGTACTATAACTTTGAATAATGGTTTTTTCATAATTATGTCTCCTCCTTTTTATTGATACCACTTTTATTAAATCGTCCATGGTATTTTTAAAATTTTCTGATTATTTTTTTATAATTATCTTTTAAGTCAATTAAGCAGTTTTTTAAAAATTCTGCTCAATCTTATAAGGAAATTCCCCTATCAATAATGCCTCCATAGCCATATAGCATGAACCGATTATTGTTGCATCATTCCCTAAATCTGATAATTCTATTTCCGGTATGGTGAAAGGTATGGATTGCTTGATATAATTTTTAATTGGAT
>JAQVJB010000121.1 GCA_028695395.1 Actinomycetota bacterium
TTTTTCGGAAACCTTAGCTAATTTATCCAAACTTGTTCATTAGAATCGGGCCTTTGATATAATATGGTAAGTTCTGTTTTATTTTTTTCTATCTATTCAAATCTTATATCTACAATTAACTCATCGGGAAAATCAAGGGCCATTACTGCTGATTGGGCATCTATCTTATTTCCCTTTTGGCCAGAGAAGCAGCCTGAAATAACAATCTTTTTCATTGGTATTATTTCTTTGTATATCCCTGCACTATAAATATCTTTATCGAATCCAGATCCCTTTGGACCGTGCATGGCAAAAATATTTTTTCCGCCTACTCTTAGGTCTATTTTTATGCTTGGTGCTGTAAACTTTCAGTTACCCACCATCTTTTTACTATCGCTGGATCAGTCCAGGCTTTCCATACTTGTTCAGAAGGAGCATCAAATACCCTTTTAATAATGAACTGTTCTTTGTCATCTTTCATAATATTTTTTCACTCTCACCGTTTATATAAGTAAAAACATAGCCAGATAAATAATTTATTTCTTTAGCTCTTTTACCAAAAGCTCATCAAGTCTTTCAAATCCTTCCCGGACACCTACTTCCATTCCGCTTTCAACCATGCCATCTCGATCCTCAACTGATAGAAAAACCGCCTGAGCAGTTACTCTTGTTCTTGAATTTGGCAGTTCGTCAAAGACTGCTTTTTGCAAAATCACATGGCCTGTTTCCGGTAATCCCTCAAATTCAAAGGTATCTATAATCCTCTCAGGATATAGTACTTCATGGACCACACCATGAAATCCCCATTTATTGCCTTCTGGATCAGTCTGGATATACTCCCATTCACCACCTCTTCTATAGTTAAACTTTTTAAGCTCCATACTGTATCCATTGGGACCCATCCATTGGACATAAAGCTCCGGGTCAGTATAAGCTTTAAAAACCAGTTCTCTCGGAGCATCAAACTCGCGGATAATAAATAGCTCCTGTTTATCTTTTTGAACAATTATTTTTGTTTCGTTTTTAGACATTTTATTCTCCCTGCTTCCATTATTTCATTTTTTAAAAAGATTTATTTTCTTAAGTATAATATTGCAGCACAGTAATGATAACAGCATTTTGGCCAGTTCTATCCTACCAATTATGACAGTTTTTTAAGGTAGTAGTGATTCTGGAGAGATGAGCGATTTAATAAAAAAATATTTGTAACAAATTATTATAATATTTATACTATTTATTGTAATACCTGTTTTGATACAGTGCCTTAAAACTGACATAACCAGATCTTAATATTTATCTTTTGTTTAATACCAGGACAATGGAGACAAGATGAGACCGATATGGGAAGGTTCTTTAAGTTTTGGCCTTATTCTTATTCCTGTAAAACTGTATAAGGCTACTGTAGAAAGAAAACCAATTTTTCATTTTGTGGGAAAAGATGACCTGTGCCCAGTGAAATATGTAAAAGTCTGCAAATTCACCGGAGAAGAAATCCCCTTCGACAAGATAGCCAGAACCTACGAATACCGCAAAGGCGAACAGATATTACTCGATGACAAGGATTTCAAGAAAGCATATAAAAAAAGATCTGAAAATATTGAGATTCTTGAATTTACCGGTTTAAATGAAATAGATTTAAAATTATTTGAACAGCCATATTATCTGGAGCCAGCAAAAGGTGCAGCCAAAGTTTATTCTCTTCTTAGGGAAGCTTTAAAAAAGACCGGCAAGGCGGGGATTGCAAAGTTTGTCCTTCACAATCTTGAGCATCTGGGTGTATTGATGGTAGACGAAGACATCCTTATACTTAACCAGATCCGCTTCAGCACTGAGATAAGGACACACGAAAACATACAGATACCTTTGCCTGAGAATATGAACGAAAAGGAACTCGATACAGCAATAATGCTCATAGATCAGCTTACCATGCCATTTAATTCAAATGACTTTTTAGATACATATTCCGAAGAAATAAAAAAAGCAATCGAAGAAAAAGCCAAAACTGGAAAATTTTCTGTTAAGCCAGACGAACCTACCCCAAAACCAGGAAAGGTTCTGGACCTAATGGAAAAACTAAAATTAAGCCTTGAAGAAGCAAAGAAAAAGAAGAATGTCTCTTGAAAGCTATAAGGAAAAAAGAAACTTTGAAAAGACTCCCGAACCAGGAATAGGCAAGAACGAAAAAAGCGTTGGCAATGACAACCCCATTAAAGCCAAAAGCCCGAATCTGGACAAGGGAAAAACTAAAAAAGAAAAACTTGAATTCGTAATACACAAACATTTTGCAAGCCATCTACATTTTGATCTCAGACTTGAACTTGACGGAGTACTCAAAAGCTGGGCAATTCCCAAAGGGCCAACTATAAATCCCAAAGATAAAAGGCTTGCAGTCATGGTTGAAGATCATCCTCTGGAATACAAGGAATTCGAAGGAAATATTCCTGAAGGAAATTATGGAGCAGGGCAGGTTTATATCTGGGACAGGGGGACTTATCATGCTTATGGGACAGAAGACAAAGAAAAAAGCTCTGGCATACTGAGGAATGAAATTGAAAAAGGGCATTTGACCTTTATTTTAGAAGGTAATTTTATGAAAGGTGAATTTGCTTTAGTCAGATTAAAAAAAGAATCCCCGAAAAATTGGCTGTTTATCAAAAAAAATGATGAATTTGCAAGCAATATAGACATATCCTTAATAAAAGCACCTGCTGAAGATAAAAAAAATAATTTAAGCTCTCTGCCGGGCAGGCTGAATGACTTGAAAGGAGTAAAAAAATCCTCTGATATTCCTAGCTTAAGACCAATGCTTGCAACTCTAACAGAAAAGGAGTTTGACAGCAGCCAGTGGATATATGAAATAAAATGGGATGGTTACAGGGTTATATCCGAAATAAAAAATAAAATAGTAAATCTTTATTCCAGAAACGGAATTTCTTTCAACAAACAGTTTGAGCCTGTCGCCAGGTCCCTTGAAAAATTACCAGTGGATACTGCAGTTTTTGATGGTGAAATAGTTGTTTTAGATGAAAAGGGAAAATCTGATTTTAAACTGCTTCAGCAATACATAAGAACAAAAAAAGGATTTATTGTCTATTATATATTTGACATACTTTTTATTAATGGGTTTAACCTTCTGGATGTCGAGCTCATATCAAGGAAGAAAATACTTAAAGAAATAATAGCACAATTTACTGCATTTCCAGACAAAGAATCAGGTCACATCAGATTAAGCGATTATATTGAAAATGACGGAATCAATTTTTTCAAAATTGCCACAAAAAATGATCTGGAAGGAATAATAGCCAAAAAAAAGGACAGTACTTATGAACCTGGTAGAAGAAGCAGGACCTGGCTAAAGATCAAGTCAAAAAAAAGGCAGGAGATAATCATATGCGGCTATACAAACCCCAGAGGTTCGAGGCAGAAAATCGGATCGCTCATAACAGGAGTCTACGATAATGGTGAACTTGTTTTTACTGGGCAGGTGGGCGGAGGACTTGATGAGAAAGAAATAGATGAATTATATGAAAAACTTTTAAAACTTAAGACAGAAAGCCAACCTTTTAAGATAATGCCCAAAACCAATAGCAAGCCTCACTGGGTTATTCCCGAGCTGGTGGCAGAAATTGAATTCAGTGAATGGACTCAGAAAAACCTGATGAGGCATCCTGTATATATCGGCCTCAGGATTGATAAAAAAGCAAAAGAAGTTATTCTTGAACGTCCTGAAAATATCAACGTTCCACCCTATGGTTCAACAAAAGTAATTTTAACAAATCCTGATAAAGTCTTCTGGCCGGAAGAAAAAATTACAAAAAAAGAACTCTTCGAATATTATGAAAAAATCTCACCTTTTATTCTTCCCTATATAAAAGACAGGCTTCAGTCTTTAAATCGCTGCCCTGATGGTATTTTGGGGGAATGCTTTTATCACAAGGACATTGATTATGAACTTCCGGACTGGCTTGAGACAAAAAAAGTTTATTCAGCATCCAATGATAGGTATATTAATTATTTTGTCTGCAGGGATCTTAATTCTCTCCTATATATGGTCAACCTTGGATGTATTGATATACATCCTTGGAATTCAAGAGTGTCAAATCTCGAAAAACCTGATTTTGCAGTACTGGACCTTGATCCTC
>JAQVJB010000122.1 GCA_028695395.1 Actinomycetota bacterium
GTTCTTTCAAATGAAGAAAAGGAAAGCGGCGTAATACTTCTGGATATCGGCGGAGGAACGACTGATGTTGCAGTATATAAGAACAAAAAGATGATATTCACTTACTGCCTGCCTGTAGGAGGAGACCTGATTACAAACGACATCTCCATAGGGTTAAATATTCCTTTTGCAAAAGCTGAAGAAATTAAAAAAAGATTTGCTAATGTAGATTATAATTTTCCTGATCTATTGAATAAAGCAAGCATTAGCGAGATGAATATAAATACAAACAAGACAACTCTGAGCATACAGCTTTATAATATTGTCAGCTCAAGAGTAAAAGAAATGATGCAGATTATTAAAGATAAAATAGATGAATACGGTATTATCAATTCAATACCGTGCGGGCTTGTATTGACAGGAGGGTCGGCACAGACAAAGGGTATCCTAAAAATGGCCAGTGCTGTTTTTGATATGCCTTCCAGAATAGGTATTTCCATAGATGTCGAAGGACCTTCTGAAGTTGTAAATAATCCAATATTTTCAACAAGTGTAGGTATCCTTAAATATGCTTTTCATGTTGATAATTTCGAAGACATAGATAATATTAGTAATAAATCCAGAAATGGTTTGGGATTTGTTGACAGGTTCAGGATGTTCATAAATAAAATTTTAAAAGGTGAAAAATAGGGGGTTTAATGTGGCTTTGGAATTTGATAAGAATTATTATGCGGTTATAAAAGTAATAGGGGTAGGCGGCGGAGGCAGCAATGCTGTCAACAGAATGATGGAAGATAATCTTAATGGTTGCGAGTTTATAGCAATAAATACAGATGCTCAAGCACTGATGATGTCAAACGCAGACAGGAAGGTACTGATTGGTGAAACTGGTCTTGGAGCTGGCTCTAATCCTGAATCAGGCAAATCTTCCGCTGAAAAATCAAACGATGCTATCAGAGAAGTAGTTAAAGGTGCAGATATGGTATTTATTACCTGCGGGGAAGGTGGAGGAACAGGAACAGGAGCGGCTCCTATTATTGCTGATGTTGCAAAAGAAGAAGGATGCCTTACAGTTGCTGTAGTTACACGTCCTTTTACTTTTGAAGGCGTAAAAAGAGCTCAGCAGGCGGAAGAAGGAATAAATAGCCTGAAAGGGAAAGTAGATTGTCTTATCGTCATTCCAAATGATAAACTTCTTGAGATATCTGATGAAAATACAACCCTGCTTAATGCTTTTAAGCTGGCAGATAATGTATTAAAAGCTGGCGTGCGAGGAGTAACAGACTTAATTACTCTTCCCGGGTTAATTAACCTTGACTTTGCTGATGTTAAGTCAATAATAAAAGATTCAGGTAATGCTCTTCTCGGAGATGGAATATCCTCAGGAGAAAACAGGGCAATAAAAGCTGCGCAACAGGCTATAAACAGCCCTTTAATCGAAGCATCGATAGATGGTGCTAAAGGAATACTTCTAAATGTTTCAGGAGGGCCTGATATGAAATTATTTGAAGTCAATGAGGCTGCCGAAATAATCAGGAACTCTTCATGCCAGGAAGCAAATATCATTTTCGGTGCTGTCATTGATGAAAATATGAAGGAAAAGATAAAAGTCACAATAATAGCCACAGGTTTTAAAGATAAAAATTTTGAATCCAGGCAAAAACAGGAAAAACAGCAGGAAATAAAAAAGGAAGAAGAAGCTCTTGAAAATAAAAAGGAAGAAAAAAAAGATACTGAAAGAGAAAGTATTTTTCCTGAATTAAAAGAATCTACAAAAGGAATAAAATTCGGAGAGGAAGAGGATATCCTGGACATCCCTACATTCCTGAGGAAAGATAAAAATCCATTCTAATCTTATACTTAATGGAAATAAATGAGATATATAAAAATGAGACATCATATTTTTCACCGATTGAAATAAATGAAAGATATGGATTAACTTTTATATTTACATCATCTTTAAAGAAGCCCTCTAAAGAAAAGCCAAATGACTTTAATCTTTCTTTTAATGCTGAAGCTAATCCGATTAAAGTAATGGAAAACAGGAAAACAATACTTGACTTATGCAGTATAAAAACGAGAAATCCAATTATTTTTTTAAGACAGACCCATAGTGATAAGGCAATAATAATTGATGAAGACTTTTTATCAAAATATAAAAACCTCTATCTAGAGCTGGAGAAGCCAGCAAGCTGCCTTGAAAACAGAGAAGCGGTAAATAAAATAATAAAATCAATTCCTGAGGGAGATGCTATCATAACTTCGATGCCGGATATTCCGATAATGGTTTTTAGTGCAGATTGTAATACTGTCCTGATATGCGATATTAATTTAAGAGTCATTTCTGCAGTACATGCCGGATGGAGAGGAGTGATAAATAATATTTTAAATAAAAGTTTGAATCTGATGATTAGAAAATTCGGCTGCAACCAAAAAGATCTAATGCTTTTTTTAGGCCCATCTATAAGAAAATGTTGTTTTGAAGTCGACTATAATCTTTATAAAAAATTTAAGATAAAGTTTCCGGAAGCTTTTAATAAAAATGAAATAACAGATAATAGTAATAAGTATTTTATTGAAATGATTGATATACTAAAATATCAGGCAATTAAAACAGGCGTTAAAGAAAAAAATATAAGCATTATTGAAAAATGTACATGTTGTTATGGGAAAGATTTATTTTTTTCTTATAGAAGAGATAAAAAAGCAGGCAGGCAAGCTGCTCTTGCATATATCCAAGAAAATATTAATGAATCTAATTGAGTCAACCTATTGATTAATAATATGGATGAAATAAGTAAAATAAAAGAGAATCTGAATAGAATAGAAATAAATATAGAAGAGGCATGTAAAAAAACTGGAAGAAAAACCGAGTCTGTTAAATTGCTTATTGCAACCAAGTATGCAGGAGCTGAACAGGTTAGGATCCTCTATGATCTGGGTTTAAAAGATTTCGGGGAAAACAGGGCAGATGATTTGCTGCAAAAATCAGAAGTCATTGGAAAAGAAGCATCATGGCATTTTATAGGACATCTTCAAACTAATAAAATAAAGAAAGTAGTTCCTATTACAGAATGCATCCATTCGATTGATAGCATAAAAACTATTGCTGCCATAGATTCCTTATGCAAAAAAATCAATAAAATACAAAAAGTGTTGATTGAGGTCAATCTTTCAGAAGAAGATACTAAATATGGTTTAAAAGCAAATGATGTTAACAATTTTTTAAAAGATGCGTTAAAATATAAGAATATAAAAATAAATGGCTTAATGACAATGGCGCCTTTTACTAAGGATAGTAAAATAATAAGAGAAGTTTTTAGCAATTTAAGATTAATAAAGGAAGATCTCGAAGAAAAAAATAGAAATCTAAAGCTGAAGGAACTTTCAATGGGTATGAGCAATGACTATATTATAGCTATTGAGGAAGGGTCAACTATTATAAGAATAGGTTCTGCCGTTTTTAGGTAAAATAAATAGTTTAAGGAGATTTTATGCCAGGTTTTTTTAGAAAAACATTATCTTTCTTGGGTTTTATTGATGAAGATTATGAAGAACCTGTTCCTAAAAAGAATCCGGGCCGCAATAGAAAAGAATATAATTACAGAAATAATTCTTCATCTGGAAAGAATGTTCTGGAAGTATACAGCAATAATGAAAAGATTACTGATGAAAAGAAGAATACAGGCAGCAGCTGGTTCAGATCTTCAAGAAAAATTACTGATCTTGAAGAAGTAAAGATGGAGAAAAAAACTAAAGTTTTTGTAATTGAACCAAATGGTTATGAAGATTCCCAGATAATTGGCGATAAATTCAAATCAGATATTCCTGTGATAGTTAATCTTCAAAATGAAAATCCGGAAACATGCAAGAGAATAATTGATTTTTGCAGTGGCCTGACTTATGCATTAAATGGAAGTATTGAAAAAGTCGCTGAAAAGGTTTTTCTTATAACACCATACAATGTCGAAGTCACTTCAGAGGAGAAAGAAATGTTAAAAGAAAAGGGTTTTTATGAAGAAATTTAAGCTTGGAATTATCGGGATGGGCAATATGGCATCTGCGATTGCAGGCGGTGTTATCAATTCTTTTTTTTTAAAG
>JAQVJB010000123.1 GCA_028695395.1 Actinomycetota bacterium
AGTCGGAAGGAATTGAATAAAAATCAAACAGAATTTCCTCCTCTGTAATCTGAACAACTTCAGTAGTTCCAGCCGCTTCACTAGTTTCTGCAGACTGATTTTCCTTTACTGTCTGTTCCTGATTTGCATTTTCGGCTATAGCGGTTTCCTGCTGCTGGGATGTTTTTCCTAAAGAACATCCTGCAAGCACTGAAATTGCTAAAAATAAAGCGATGACCAGTAGTATTGTCAGCTTTCTTATCATTAATTATCCTCCCCTGTTAGCTTAACTTTGTTTCTGCAAATCAGGTTCTTCGTATTAGATAGTTAGAAATAAACATTATAACAAAATTAAAACATTGTCTTATTTATTTTCTGTGTTTAACGTAGTTCCTTAAATTATTTGTATTATTATAACAATTTATATTTATATTTATTATCATGACCCTAAAAATAGAGGCCCTGATTTTTTTATATAAATATATTTTCTTCATAAGACAGTTAAGGGTAACTTTTAAATCAGAATAAAGAAAAAATCAAAAATATTTAGAGCATGTCTTCCTATTCGCTATATCTATAGAATATACAATATTAAAAAATAATAATGAAGATAAGAAAGGAAAAAAGGGCCAACTATACATCCCCGATTATATTTATCTCGGTAAGATAGCTTACAAAGTCCCATCCAAATCCATAAGCCCATATTTCTTTTATGACTGCAGGCTTATCTTTTAATTCAGTCATATCAGGCCCTTGATACCAGAAATAATCTCCTTTATTGACCCTGGAAAAATGAGCGCTGTCCGGATTACCAAAATCCGAGTAATAAAATCCATGATACCACTCGAAATCCTTGTCGTTTGCATCTGCATATTTTATCTTAATCTGTAAAGCTCCTTCAGGGAACCACTGAGGATCAGTGTTTGCAATATTTCCACCATTTTCATTTTCAATTCTTCCTACAAGCCAGATAAACAAATTCTCAAAACTGCTTACATCAATATCTGTTTTATAATATATCCCTGCCGCTCCACCATCATCTGGTTCAGAAATCCTTTTAAACATGACGGACTTTAAGAACATAGGATCATTAACAATGCTGACCTCGTTTTTACCTTTTACTATAGCGCCTTCCTGAAGCCATAACTCCCAATCCTCAATACCCGCTGAAATAGCTTTTATTGGAAGAAGGCCCTGTCCTCCGGGAGGCATAGTGTTTTCAAAATATACCGTACCCTGATAGATGGTTTCCTCCTCTGCCCGACTTGTCGTTGTCTGCTCCTTTTCAATGTCTTCTTTGGGAACTATGAATCCGCTAAGAATAAGTGTTCCTGTTCTGTTTTTATATTCATAGTTGCCCACAAAAACTCCATATGTTATATAAAAACCGGTATTAGCCATTTTTCTCCATATAAAGAAATTTCCCGCATCATCATAATTATGTTCTTCGACAAATTCCCAGGCCAGTTCCTTCATTTTGCTATTATAGAATTCCTGAACATCTTCAGGTGTCTTTCTTGTTATGTAAGGAAAAAAAATAGAATCTTTAAATATCTCTGGAAATTCCGGCAGTTCATTCATTAAAGGGTCCATATTTCTGTAAAGCTCTACTTCCAAATCAGCACCCGGGAATTTCGGGACATCTCCCACGCCAAGGCTGTCCAACAGGGAAATTACCCCTGCTTTTGTTTTCTGATCACCTGAATCACTATTTCCGCTGCATGATATTGAAGTTAAAAATAATATAGTTAAAATAACGAAAAGCATAGAGGCTTTGAAAATTTTCTTTTTGAAAATATTCATTTTACTGTTCCTTTCGCAATTTGTTGCTGAAGCTTTTATTTAAAATTTCATTTTTAAAATAACTTCAATTTTTTAAATACATCGATTTTCCGTCAGAAACAAAATAGTTATATTCTTGTGCAGTTATTTTTATAATTTGGATATATTTAACTGGTTATGGATATTATAATATTAATATAATCTATTATAGCTTATAAAAAGAAATATCAGATTACTTTTCAATTATTATTATTGTTATATATGGAATATAATATAATTATATAACTATTATATTTTTATCATAGATAAAAAGTAATTTTTATAAATTTTAAACTTTAAACTGTATTCGTTTGCTCTTATTTTCTAGAAATAATTAATATAGAATTACAAATTTATTATTCTGAGATAAGGGGCTTTTATGAATATCAGAAACAAAATAAGGCCACTTCTAGCTATACTCGTCTTTATTATATTTCTTACCTCTTGCAGCAGCCAGGTTAATATATCTTCCAGGAATAAAATAAAAAATGCAAATATAGATATTTTCATTGACGGAGAAAAGCTTGAAACAAATCTGACACCGAAATTCATAAATGATGTGTTGTCTGTCCCGGCAAGTGAAATCTACAGCGCTCTCGGGGCAGAAGTAATCTGGGATAAAGATAATAGTTCCATGGAAGTTTATAAAGATAATATGACTGTCTGTATGTATGAAGACGCCTCCTATGCCACATTGAATAATTCAATCATAATGCTTGATGCCCCGCTTAAAGTAATAGATGATGAGATGTTTGTTCCCTATACTTTTATAGATGAATCACTTGATTACAAGATTACCAGCAACGAAGAAACCGGCGATATTCAGATATATACAGACCCGGCATCATTTAATGAGCTTCCAAAGCACGAGACAGATTTTTCAGTAGCTCCCTCAGATATGCGTTTTCATGAACAATATGCTCAGTCAAGCGGTTTTGTAAGACCGGGAATTAAAATAGAAATCCTTTTTAAAATATTTAAAAATCCCGCAAGCTCAGTCGGAGGAGGAAAGGCAGAAATAACTTTCGATGGTTACCATATCGACACGATACCTTTTTTTATTAACAAAGGCAGCAGTTTCACCACCATTAGCAGAGATTACAGAATACCTCTTAACAGATATCCTGGACTTTCAGAAGAAGATGTGAAGAACGGTGCTTTCAGTGTAGAGATCCTGCCGGATTATATGACAAATGATTCAAACCCAGCAAACAATAAGGCAGAAATTACCCTGCAGATCAAAGGTTGCGAAAGGAAGACAAGCGATATGCTCTCTGATTATATACTGGACTCGATTCGTGCAAGATTTGAAATAGGAAACAATATGGCTGAACCCGGACATTATGTAAGTCTTTTATCTTATATTAAAGGCAAAGGACCAAAAACAATTCTGGATTTTAATGTAGACGGTGAACTTATTTATGAAAATTTCTTTATTGCCTCTTCTTTGGAAAACGCAAAAAGTGATAGCCGTGGCTTTTTTGTCCCTTATGATTATGCAGGCCTGCTAAATTATGTAGCACAGATTGACAACGGCCAGTATAAAATACTTCCTGTCCCGGTTGCTCCATTTGAATATGTGGCCTTTGACGGCTGCATAAGCTGGATACCGGTAACAAGTACTCTAAACTACAGGCCTGGTGAAAATATAAGGCTTAATGCAATTCTGATGAGGGAAAATAAAAATGATTTTGTAGGACCTTTAAGAGCATATTTCCTAGTAAATGGCGAGCTCTCCCCTCCTTTGAGAGTTGAGCCCCGTTCAGGCACTACGCCATATCTTGGAGATATTGAAAGCTATTTATATAAAGTTCCTGAAGACGCTCCCGACTCCCTGGATGTAAAACTTCTTATAGACCCCGGTGGATTATTTTTTGAGCATAATAAAGCAGATAACATCGCTTCAGTCACAATTCCCAGGCAAATTGAAGGAGAAAGTGGAAATAATGTTTCAGTAAGCGATGATGATTTAAGGATAGCACCAAGCTATATACTGCCAGGTGACTGGATACAGCTTATCTGTACAGTCAAAAACAATGCAGCTGTAAAACCTGGCAAAGATCTGCATGTTTTGTTTAAAGTAAATGGCGAAATAATACCCAATGGAGATTTCAGAATCCCAGCCTCTTATTTAAAACCCGGGCAGACATATACTCCTTCAAGGATGTGGAAAGTCCCCGATGGATTTAATGGAGACATCGCTTTTACAGTAGAAATAGACC
>JAQVJB010000030.1 GCA_028695395.1 Actinomycetota bacterium
AAGTTGGAAGAATTGTTAAATTTTTACCGATTTTTATCGTATAATCTTCCAGAAGAATGTTTTTACCTTTTATAAAATTCAGAAGCATCGATTCAAGATTGTTGCCTTCATCGTTTCTGTTATCTTTACCGAAAGAATAAACAAGATTTACCTGTGGATCAAAATCAAGCATTAAAACTCTTTTATTACTGTAGTCTGCAAGATAGTATCCATAATTAAAACAAATAGTAGTTTTACCTGTGCCACCTTTAGTATAAAAAAATGCTATTTTTTTCATATAAACAAAAAAACCAATATATTTTTTTAAACATGATTGAAGTTATATGTAAACAATCAATGATAAAATAATATAATAATACTAATCAAAAATCTATAAACCACACACCATATACTAAATATTTATTTTTAAACAAAAGTACCTTTAAATATTAATAATTATGATTTAATATTAGAAATTAAATAACTTAATGATTTTTTAAAAAGATGCCAAAAACAATTGAAGAGATAAATGAAAAAATTAAAAATGGCAATGTTGTAGTTTTAACAGCAGAAGAAATAATCGACTATGTGCAGGAAAACGGAATTAAAAAAACTGCCAAAGAAGTCGATGTTGTCACCACTGCGACATTCGGCCCTATGTGTTCTTCTGGAGCTTTCATTAATTTCGGCCATTCTGACCCCCCTATAAAAATGGCAAAAGTATGGCTGAACGATGTTCCTGCCTATACGGGGATTGCAGCTGTTGATTCCTATATCGGTGCAACAGAATTGTCTGAAAGCGAAGGGATGAACTATGGCGGAGCACATGTAATTGAAGACCTTATTTCAGGAAAAAATATTAGGCTAAGGTCAACAGCTTACGGTACCGACTGCTATCCTAGAAAGGAAATAAATACATATATTAACAAACAAACGATAAACCAGGCATACCTTTTTAATCCTAGAAACGTTTATCAGAATTATTCTGTAGCTACTAATTCATCCGGAAAAATAATTTATACTTATATGGGGAAACTTTTGCCGCATTTCGGAAATGCTACCTATTCCTGCGCCGGGCAATTAAATCCTTTAATAAATGATCCTTACTACAGGACAATAGGAGTAGGAACAAAAATTTTTCTTGGGGGAGGAGTCGGCTTTGTGGCATGGCAGGGAACCCAGCATAATCCAGAAGTGGAACGGCTGCCCAATGGAGTTCCTTTGGGGGGAGCAGGCACGCTTGCACTTATTGGTGATTTAAAAAACATGAATACAAAATTTATAAAAGCCGCGATATTTACTGGTTACGGGGTTACTATGTTTATGGGAGTAGGGATACCCATCCCTGTAATTGATGAGGAAATGGTTGAATATCTAAAAGTAAAAGATGAAGATATTTATGTAAGCATTTCTGATTATTCTGTTCAGAGAAGAAACAAACCAACATTTGGAAAAGTAAATTATAGACAATTAAGAGAAGGTAAAATAACAATAAATAAAAGAGAAGTGCCAACCGGTTCCATTTCAAGCTATCAAAAAGCAAGAGAAATCGCTATATTGTTAAAAAAGTGGATTAAAGATAATAACTTCCTTTTAACCTCTCCTGTTTCTCAATTACCAGCATCTGGTTCTACCAAACCATTAAATATTGTAAATGAGGAGGAAATCTGATGGCTTCTGAAAAATTAATCCTCGATTTCCCTAAAAATGTTGTTACAAAACCTATAGTCTATCATGTTGTCAAAGATTTTGACCTTGAATTCAATATATTACGCGCAGAGATAACCCCTAATCTTGAAGGAAGAATGCTTCTTGAAATACGAGGTAAAAAAGACAAAATTGAAGAATGTAAGAATTTCTTAAAAAAAGAAGGGGTTCAGACTAGAGAGGCAACCCAGGAAATAATACTGGATAAAGAACTATGCGTTAACTGCGGTGCATGTGTTTCCCTTTGTTTTAGTCATGCGCTTGCCATAAACAAAGACACTTATGAAATTGAGTTTGACAAAGATAAATGTGTTTTATGCGGCATTTGTCTTAACGGATGTCCCGTAAATGCATTGAAATCCAAAATATAAAAGAGGCTTCAAACTTCAAGAGATTAAAGCCTCTTTTTTTATTTTCTTATATAAAAAATACTAACCAGATTTTTTATTCCAGCTCTTCGAACTGATCTTTTTCTGCACCGCATTCAGGGCAAACCCAATCTTCAGGCAGATCAGAAAATTTTGTCACAGGTTCTATCCCGTTATCAGGATCTGCAATCTCAGGATCATAAATATATCCACAGACCGTGCATTCATATTTTTTCATTTATTATTTTCTCCTATCTAGTTTATTATCTGACTATTTGTTTTCCCAATATTCTTCAGCTTCCTCTTCCATTTCATCCAGACGGGTATAGTAATCTGGAAATTCATTTAAATGAGCCAGGGCAATTTTTCCCGTGAGCAGCGGGTCATCATTAGTTACATTAGTTTTTGGATCCTCAGTTCCGTGCTCAAGCTCTACATCCATTCCTCTCCTGAACTGCTCAACATCCCATTTTTTCCAATCTATTCCAAGCTGATCTCCTATTTCTTTTGCCTGCTCTGAAGTAAAAACTTTTTTTCCGCTCATTTTCCCCCCTAATCTTATTTATTATTCCAATATAAAAATATGACTTTTCCATATTCTTATCCTTAAAAAATCATTAATATTATAACCAAAGAAGCAGAATTTTAAAAATTATATTTAACTAAAAGATACTACTGAATTTTTAAATCCTTAAAAATCTTTAAAATTATTAATTGGAGCATATTATTGTCTTACCATAAATTCAACAACGTCCCCCTCTTTCATTACATAATCGGCTCCTTCAAATCTTACTTTTCCCTGTGATTTTGCTTCAGTCCAACCGCCTATCCTGACATAATCATCATATGAAATTACTGCAGCTTTTATAAAATTCTTTATGAAATCTGAATGTATTACCCCTGCCGCTTCACGGGCTTTCATTCCTTTTTCTATTGTCCAGGCTCTTGTTTCTTTTTCTCCTGTAGTCAGAAAAGAAATCAATCCCAAAGTAGAATACGCTGTCTTTATAAGCTTATTTAGTCCCGGCTCTTCTAAACCATATTGCTTTAAGTATTCTTTCTGGTCTTCGGATGAAAGCACAGCAAGTTCAGACTCTAGTTTAGCGCATAAAGGGATAATCGGTTTCAGTTTTATTTCTTCAGCAATAATATCTTTTTTTATAAGATGCTCTTCTCCTATGTTTGCAACATATATTATAGGTTTAGCAGTAAGAAGACATAATTTTTTTGCCTCATTTTTTTGTTCTTCCTTAAGCTCAACATCAATAGCCATCTTTCCTTTTTCAAGTTCTTCTTTTAAAATGCATACTGTTTCCCACATTATAGTATCTTCTTTTGCTATTCTTCCCTTGGGCGCTTCTCTTTTTTCCAGAGTCTGCAAGTCTGCCATAATAAGCTCTGTATTAATTAGTTCGGCATCCATTTTTGGATTTAATTCTGTTTCAGTATGGGCAACGCTCTTGTCTTCAAATAATCTGACTACATGACATATTGCATTTACTTCCCTTATGTTTGCAAGGAATTGGTTTCCAAGTCCTTCACCCTTAGAAGCACCTTTGACCAAACCGGCAATATCTACAAATTCAACCACTGCTGGTACTATTTTCTCAACATTTATCATCTCAGCCAGAATTTTCAATCTCCCATCCGGGACTTCGACAATGCCTTTATTGGGGGCAATGGTGCAAAAAGGATAATTTGAAGCATCAGCAATCTGTTTTTTTAAAAGCGCATTAAATAAAGTCGATTTTCCCACATTTGGAAGACCGACTATTCCCATAGATAAACCCATTCATTCTCCTTAAATAAATTTCTTTAGAAAAACTTTTTTAAATAATAAGGTATTCCCTATATTTTAGCTTTTTAAAACTTATTAATATATAGATATTTAATCAGAGTTAAGAATAATTTGCATTCTTAACACTTGGTTTAAAACAAGAATTAGATTACAATTTAAATAAGGTAGCTACTTTTCTTTAAAAAAAAACTAGCATTATTAATATGGTACTGATCAATCCTTCTGGCATAAAATTTTATGAAATGGATTTCAGGAAGCTGAAAAGCACAGTAATAAGAAACAAGCAAGTGCTTATCAGGCCTCTTAAAAAAAGCGACCTTCCTTTATTGATAAGATGGCTCAAAGATCCCGAAGTAAACAAGTTTTTATCGTCTGACTTTTCAGATCTGGATACGCATAAGGAAGAAAGGTGGTTCAGGGAAATGTCTATATCCGTAAATGACTTTGTCTTTGCAATTGAAGCTTATAAAGAAAAAAAGCATATAGGGGATTGCGGACTTCATAAAATAAATTGGGATAAAAAGAAAGCAGATTTTGGAATTGCTATCGGCGATAAAAATTACTGGGGGAAAGGATATGGCCGAGATGCAACAGAAGCTACTATAAAATTTGCTTTTAAGAAACTCGGACTTGAAAAAATCACTTTATCTGTTTATGAATATAATAAAAGAGCCATAAAATCCTACAAAAAATGCGGTTTTAAAGAAAAGGAAATATTAAAAAAAGATCATCTTTACAATCACATATATTGGGACACCATAATAATGGAATTAAAATTTGAATGATTTTTATACATTTTTTATAATATTTAAGTTAAAATACAATTCTGAGTTTTCAAAATTATTGAAGAGCAAATAAAGATATCATTTATGTACGAATACACAAGGAAAAGCAAACTAGGACTAGGTTCAATACTTCTTATAATACTTTTCATTTTTACGATTATCGGTCTTGCAATATTATTTTTTTTAAATAAAGGAAAATTCTGGGATTTTCTTCCCATTGCAAGCATAGCAGCGATAATAATAAGTCTTATTTTTGCTATTTTTAATATGGCAAAAAGAGCAGAAGGCGGCTTTATTTTTATTCTGTTTTTCATTATATTTCTTGCTGGTCTCGTTATGTCCAGTATTCTAGGGCCATTTGCATTATCGAGAAACGCGCAAAAGGCAATTGATTCGGGAGATTACAACACTGCTATAGATAATTATAATGAAATAATCAGTAATTATCCTACAAGCCGGTATTATGATGATTCTTTAAAAGAAATTACCTCTGCTTATCAGAAAACTGATGATTATGAAAACACTATCAAATATATTAATCTCGCAGTTGAACAAAATATCCTAGATATGGGCAATCTGGAAGTAAAAAACGCTCTCGGTGAATCATATGCAAAAATTGCAGAAAAAGCTTATGAAGAAAAAAATTATGAAAAATCTGCAGTTAATTTTGTGCTTGCAATAAATATTTTTAATGAAATAACATCTGAATTTCCAAGCAGTGACGAGACCTTTATCTTATCATATAAAATACCAGATTATTTATATAAAGCAGCCAATAGCCATGCAAATACTGGTAGCTATTTGCAAAGCATTGATCTGCTGAACGAAATTATTGAAAAATATCCGGATAGTGATAACATATCAAAAGCTAAGAATCTTTTATTTGACAGCTATATTAAAGAAATACACAGTTTAATTGAGGATGCAAAATACAAGGAAGCTCTTGATGAATATTTGCTTGCCAAGAGCATAGCTTCAGAAAATAATATAGCAGTTTCAATAAATATTTATGATGAAAATATTTATTCAAAAATTCCATCCGGGGTTTTATCAGAATATGCAATAAGCCTGACTCTCGATAAAAAATATGAAGATGCTCTTCATATTTTTGACTATATTTTCTTAAATTATTCAGATACATCAGAAAAAATTACCAGGTACTACTCTGTCTGCAAGATTGAAATAATAAAAAATACATCTTTTTTACCTATTCCTGATATAGTTTACAGATTTAATATAAGAGATGAAGTCAATTTCCAGCTGGATATTTCAAATAATACAGATTCTGTAATAAATATCTATTTCTTAGGAGACACTGGTAAGAGATATCAAATAAATCCCAAAACAAAAGCAGAGATAGTAATCGCTGCTGATTTATATGAGATGGCAGTTGAATATAGTGATAATGTTGAAATTAAACATTATGGAGAATTTATTTTTGAAACTGGAAAGAGATATTCGCAGATATTTAATATCATAGTTGAAGAAAATGATTAATTTTTTCTACGTATGAATCTTTAAGATATATGCTATTCCATCCCTTTCAAGCTGTCTTTGATAAGAGCAGACATGTTAGCATCAAGAAATCCTTCTATCTTGCTTTGGTCAACGCTTCTGTCAACTCCAAGATTTTCTTCCATCTTTATCATTAATTCATTAATGGATTCTGAAACAACTTTAATCTTTTCATTAAAAGAAGCTTCATCAATATTGGCTGGGGCTTTAGCCAGCTCATCTGCCAGACGGTTTACATTATCATATTTTTCTTTAATCACACCTGTAAAAACAGCTTTCTGCCAGAACCATCTGCCCTTATTCTTCATATTGTAATAATTAAAGAGACCAAAAAGATACCTTATATTTAAAGAATTCAGCTCACAGCTTTCCTTTAATATGTACATCCTCTTGGACATATATTGTGCTTTTTTAAACTTATCCAGATTTATCACAAGACTTCTCCTGTTATTTATTATAATTAAAATTCATACTTGTAAAACAATAAATATGATCAAACAAACAATTATTTTAACAATTATAGCACTTTTTTTATTATAAAGACTTTTATTATCGCTTAAAAATAAATTCAAGAGTAAGCATCAAGAATACTATGCCCAGGTACGGGCTTGATAATTTAAATAAAATCCATGCTAATTTTTTTCCCTTCAGGCAAAGCATCATTACACTTACAATAATGATTGCAATACCCAGCATTCCCACGACTCCAAAAAAATAATAGCTTAATTTGTAAAAATGCCATAAAAGTACCGAAATCAGCACCATTAAAATATTTAAAATTGCCAGAAGCAGATGATTTTGTTTTTCACTCAGAAAAACAGGAAGCATCGGGATTGCTGCTTTTTTATAATCTTCTTTATAAAAATAAGCAAGACTCCAGATATGGGAAGGGGTCCAGATAATAACAAAAATAAACATTATTACAGCAATTAAATCTATTTTCCCGCCTGATATCCCTGCATATGCAACCAGCACAGGAAAACCTCCTGAAGGCGAACCTATCAGTATATTATATCTCGTTCTTTGTTTTGTCAGACCATTATAAAGAATAGCACTGTTAAAAAAACCGAAAAATAAAAATAAGGCACTTAGCCAGTTAACATATAGTGCAATGGCAATAGCAGCCAAGACCAGAATAAGGGCATAAACCAATCCCTTTACAGCCGGATTTATTTTTCCGGAAGCAATAGCTCTTGATTTTGTCCTTTCCATTTCAGAATCTATTTTTCTGTCTATGTAATTGGTCGTTGCGTTTGCTCCCATAACTCCTAAAATAATCGCCATTGAAAGAAAGATTATTTTCAGCCAGCTTAAAGAATAAATGCTTGAAGCAATCAACATTGAAGAAAGAGCAGTAAAATACAGTAAAATAACAGATCTAGGCTTGCTGATCTCAAGATAATTGCTAAATGTATTTTTAGCTTTTTTTATAAATGTTTTTAATTCCAGAACATTTTGCATGAAATAATTATATGTATATGTGAGTAATTAAAACAACCCAAAAATATTCTTTTTTCTTATAATATTGCTTAATTAAGATAAAAAGATTGATGTTTTATATGCGTATTGTAATAATAGTACTTTTAAAACTGTTGAAGCGTTTATGAATAAGAAACCTTTATATGATAATTTAAAAAACAGCATTGTTCTTGCAGAAATGGCGGGCTACAGTAATGCAAGTTTTTGCATAAAAAACGGGGCTGGCTCCAGCCTTGCTATTCTAGGTACATATATCATAGACCCTTCAGAAAAAATACCTTATCCTGAAGAATTTTATTTCAAATCAGACAAAAATGCTTACTACGATTATTTAGAAAAAAATATAAATATTATAAAAAAAACAAAAATAAAGGTAGGAGTAAGTGCTGTCAGCATAGACATAAAAGATACGATAATTTTTTTAAAAACAGCCCAGGAACTGGGTGCAGATTATTTATCATATTGCGCCCATTCAGTAATGAAAATGTTTTTGGATAAAAATACCAGTTCAGCTTTATGTCTTAAAAAAAACCATGAAAAACTAAAAAGGGTTCTCTATGATTTAAATGATAGCCTGGACCTACCAATAATAATAAAGATTGGAATTTTTGATAATGAATTTGTAATGGAGGCGATAAAAATAATCTGTGATTGTGGTTTTGATCTTTTTCATATAAATTTTGAAAATATGGAAAATGGTTCAAAAGGGTTGGAATCATTAAAAAAAGTGAAAAATGAAAAAATTTTTATTATTGCCGGAGGCGGAATTAAAAATACAGAAGATGTTTTAAGGGTCTTGCATGAGGGAGCAGATGCTGTTTCAATTGCAAATGCTGCAGTTAAAAAACATGATCTTATAAAAAATATAAAAAGTGATTTGGAAAAACCTATAAAAATCTGAGAAGGAGTAATAATCAGTATCAAAAATATAATTGTTAAAAAAGATATAATCATAATAGGTGCAGGAATAGTAGGACTTGCAATCTCAAGAGAGCTGGCAAGGTATAAGCTTGATATCGCAGTCCTGGATAAAGAATCTGATGCAGGCTGGGGAACCACAAAAGCAAACAGCGGAATCATACATCCCGGTTATGCAGGTGAAAGAAACTCCTTGAAATACAAAATCAGCTACAAAGGTAACCGGCTTTTCAGAAAAAATGCGGAAGAACTCAAAATATCAATTAAAAATACAGGTTCGATGTTAAATATATTCCATGCCTCCCAGATAGATATTCTTGAGAATTTCCTTGAACAGGGTAAAATGAGCGGACTTTCAGGCCTTGAGATAATTACTGACAGGCAGAAAATAAAAGACCTTGAACCAAATATCAGCAGTGATGCATGTGCTACTCTTTTTGCAAAAGAAACATGCATAATATCTCCATATGGAGCAGCGATATCTATTTATGAAAATGCTTTAAAAAATAGCGTTGCTTTTTATTTTGATAATGAAGTAAGGTCAATAAAATTCAGTAATAATGAGTCAGGCGAAAAGCTTTTTACTATAAAAACAAAAAATTATTCGAAATATCAGCCTGATTATGTTTTTCAGTCTAAACTTTTAATAAATGCTGCTGGGGTTAATTCATCAAAAATAGCAAATATGATAGGGGATGATTCCTTTAAAATAAAAGCTTATAAGGGACAGTATATTTTATTTGATACAGATACAAAAGATTTTGTAAAACATGTTAATTTTAAATTGCCTGACTCTGTTAAAAGTAAAACAAAGGGGCTTCTTGTTACTCCCACTATCAGCGACAATTTTTTTGTTGGTCCAAATTATGAATATATAAAAAATGAAGATCTCTCAACAACTGCAGAAGGTCTTGAAGAAGTAAAAGTAAATGCTTCAAGGATGTTTAATAATATTCCTTTCAGTAAAGCTATTACTGGGTTTGCAGGCCTAAGGGCAGTTTCCGATACAGGTGATTTTATAATTAATGAAAGCCCTGTAAATAAAAATTTTATAAATGCTGCAGGAATCCAGTCTCCGGGACTTACATGCGCTTTTATAATTGCAGAAATGGTCTTGGATATTTTAAAAAATTCTGGGACTAAGATGATAAAGAACCGGGAGTTTGTTCCGGAAAATGAAATTATTAAAAATAACAACAGTGAAAACAACAAAATTACAGGTAACTCGACAGATATTGTCGAAAAGCCGGGATATGAAATAGTCTGTCGCTGTGAAAAAGTAACTGAGGCAGAAGTTATTGATGCAATAAAAAATGGAGCAGCTACTGTGGATGGCATCAAATTCAGGACACGCGCAGGAATGGGCAGGTGCCAGGGCGGTTATTGTCTATTAAAAGTAATGAGGATAATTTCAAGGGAACTGAAAATCCCGTTTGAAAAAATAACAAAATGCGGTAAAGATTCATATATCGCAAAATATAAGATTAAATAAATTATGATATTAATTGATAAGGAACATACAAATAAAGAGTGCAGCCTGGCAATAGTCGGTGGCGGCCCGGCAGGGTTATCTGCTGCTGCAAGAGCATGGGAGCTAGGAATAAAAGATATAATGATTATTGAAAGAGAACCATATCTTGGCGGAATATTGCCTCAATGCATACACAGCGGTTTCGGAACAAGAATTTTTAATGAAGAACTTACCGGGCCGGAATATGCCCAGAGATTTATAGATCTGGTTAAAAAAACAAAAATAAAAATAATTAAGAATACTTTTGCCTTATCTATAGATAAGGCTAGCAAGAGAAAAATCCGCATATTAACAACAAATAAATATGAAGGCCTGGTAAATATAAATGCAAAATCTCTTGTGCTTGCAACAGGATGCAGGGAAAGGACACGGGGGCAGATACTTATTCCCGGGAACAGGCCGGCAGGTGTTTTTACAGCAGGTTTCATACAAAGACTCGTAAATATAGAAGGATATCTTCCGGGTAAGAAAATAGTTATTCTCGGTTCAGGAGATATCGGACTTATAATGGCAAGACGTCTTAAGCTGGAAGGTTGTGATGTACAGGGAGTATTTGAACTTATGCCTTTCTCTACCGGCCTTAAGAGAAATATCGTACAGTGTCTTGATGATTATGATATTCCTTTATATCTAAGCCACACAGTTACCAAAATAGAAGGAAGAGGGTCTTTGTCATCCGTAATAATTTCTCGAGTAGATAACAAATTAAAACCTATAAAAGGTACGGAAAGAAAAATAAAATGTGATACTCTTCTGCTTTCAGTCGGGCTTATTCCAGAAAATGAACTGGCAAAAACAGCGGGTATTTTAATCGATGCAAACACACAGGGGCCTGAAGTCGATGAAAATTTTCAGACCAATATTGACGGAATTTTTTCATGCGGAAATTCTCTTTTTGTTAACGATCTGGTAGATAATGTCACCGATGATGCATTCCTTGCCGCTGAAAAAGCTTTTGCTTATATGAATGGAAAAATAATAAGTAGAAATATATTAGTGAGAATATTGCCGGGTGAAAATATAGCACAGATAATTCCTCAGAAAATATATTCGCTTGGAAACGTTTCTTTGTGGGTAAGGGCAAAGATTCCCCTGAAAAATGCAGTTTTTGAGATTTTTACAGAGAATATAAGGGATGGATTTGATAAAAAGCCTGATAATATTATTGAGAATAAAATATTATTTTCAAAAAAATTAAGGTTTGTTTTTCCCGGCGAACTTATTAAAATCAATATAGCAAAAGATGATTTTAAGGATATAGCTGATGCTGCCAATGGATTTGACATAAAAGCATTACTAAGAATCAAATGATTATATTAATAATTTTCTGAATAAATAATAAAATTTACTTGGAAAATCGTATTATTGATTAGCTGTAAAAAATGGAAAATAAAAAATTAACATGTATAAGCTGCCCGGAAGGCTGCATTCTTGACGCGGTCATTGATGATTGCAGGATTTCTTCCATTTCAGGCAATAAATGTAAAAAAGGCCTGGTGTTTGCTGAAACTGAGATATTTAATCCCACAAGGATTTTAACCACGACTATTAGAATAGATTCTGAGGATTATTCAAGATTACCCGTTAGAAGCAGTGTTGCAGTTCCGAAGAATGATATTTTTACAATTATTAGTGAACTTAAAAAAATTAAGGTAAAAGCTCCGATAAAGATGGGGGATATCGTTCTTAAAAAAAGCAGTTCTGCTAAAACCGCGATAATCGCCAGCATGTCTATCGAAAAATAGTTTCAATTTATTTTTAATTTGAATGGTTTTTAAGGAATATACTTTATAAGCCAGTTTAGTATGTCTTTATAAACTTTTTCTTTACCGGTTTCATTTAATATTTCGTGGCGAAGCCCTTCATAGAAGTTCATTTGTATATCTGGAATACCGGCTTTTATGTAATCGCTGTAAACCTTTTTGACACCTTTGCTGAAATTGCCGACCGGATCTTCTTTACCGGAAATCAGGAATATAGGAAGATTTTTATTTACATTTTTTATATTCTTAAAATTATTGACTTTTTCAATCCCATAAGCAAGGTCCCTGAAAAATGATGCACTGAAAACAGTTCCGCAGCAAGGATCTTCAATATATCTGTCTACATTATCATTATTAGTGCTTAGCCAGTCATATTCCGTCCTGTTAGGTCTAAAACTTTTATTATACTTCCCGAAAGACATATCATGCAGAAGCTGGCTTTTCCCGTCTGCTCCTTTTTTGCCGATTTCTGATTTAAATATCAGTTTACCTATCTTTCCCATGAGTCCAAGGCCGCATCCTGTACCGGACAATATCACGCCTTCTAAGTCCGTAGAGACAGCTTTTTTATCTTCAAGCATAATATCCCTTATAATAAATGTTCCCATACTGTGCCCCAGGGCAAATAAAGGTTTTGCAGGATATTGACTTTTTACCTCTTCCTTCATCTTTAAAAAATCATTTACCATTATTTCCCATCCGTTCTCTTCTGAAATAAACCCTAGCCTGTCAGTGCTCCCCGCAGTTTTTCCGTGTCCTCTGTGATCATTGGCAAATACTGCAAATGCATTTCTATTTAAAAACCCTGCAAAATCATCATATCTTTCAGAATGCTCAGCCATCCCGTGAGCAATAAGAACAATACCTTTTATTTCTTTATCAGGAATCCATTTGAAATAAGATATTTTTACACCATCGTCCGCGAAAAAATAACTAAGAGTTTTTGACATATTCAACTCCTTAAAAAAATAAATGCGACTTGTCTGATATTTTAAAATAAAATAATTTTAAATAAAAATGTGGCTTACCATTTAATTAAAATCATTTCTGATTCTAATATTAATGATAAGCCACACTAATATCGGAACTAAAATATATAAATAGATTTATCTAATTGATTATGATTAGAAAAACTTATTTGTGTGTAAATTAGTACCTTCTGCTGCCAAAACTTCTTTGTGGTCTGTCTTTTTGTGGACGTGCTTCATCAACGATGATTGTACGGCCTTCAAAAGAAACTCCGTTTAAAGCTTCTTTAGCTTTCTCAGCTTCTTCTGCAGAACCCATTTCAACAAAACCAAAACCCTTGTTTCCAATAAGGTTAACAGTAGTTACCTGGCCTTGTTCAGCGAACAGTTTTTCAACTTGTTCTTCTGTTACAGAATAAGTAAGATTTCCAACATATAGTTTGTTACCTTGCATTTTTACCTCCTATGCAAATATTAAATTCTCCACGCTTCATAATATTTCTTTCGAGAGGTAACTGAAAAGTAACCGATCCGAGCTCATACTTAAAATATCATTACACACAAGAGAAAGACAAGTATATTGCTAATATATAAGTTTTGTCAAATAATATTTTTTATTATGTAACAGCCAAGTAGAAATGTCCTCTTATTACCCAAGTAGAAATGCCCTCTTTTATAACTTGCTTACAAGTACTCCTCTGCCCTTGGCTTTGCCTCTCCAGGGATAGCAGGGCTTTGAGGGTAGCATGTTCTTTCTTCATGCTCTTTTTTAATTTCTAACACCTTAGGCCTTTTTTCTTTCTTAGAATATTGTAAGTTTTTACCAGAAGCCAGTTATTAAAGCATAGATTATGCCGATATTTTAAATCTTAAGATTGCGCCTATGCTGCCGGAATCTTTTAAGTACTGATTTTCCCTGACCTCAACCAATTCACAGCCTTGATTAAGGGCAACTTCTATTATTTCATCAGTAATATCACTGTAGTGAATAAGCCTGCCATCACAATAAGGACAGCTGGGCTCTTCTTTAATAGTCAAATAGCCGCATTTTTCACAGACATATCCTGGTGTTTCAAAATCAGTATCATAAATCAGTATTTTTATCTGGTCCAGCATTAAATATTTTATGCTGTCGGCAGCTCCGATCACTCCCCACTCGGTTGGGATATATTCTTCTAATAATTTTTTAACAATATTATCCTTATATTCCGTCTCAACCTGCTTAATAAGTTTTGATGCATTTTCTTTAAGGCTCTGGGGTGAAAAAGGTTTATCTGATGTAATGTATCCAATATATTTTGGCTGTATGCTTGAGCTCATATAATTTTTAAACTGCAATGCTATATCTTTTATGCCTGCAAGAATAAGGGTATCGATTTTCCCTTCCCTGAACAATGACAGAAGTTTATCATTTATTATTTTGAAGAACTGATTTAGCTTGACTTCAATCCGGCCCATTTGCTGCTTTTCCCTGTCAGAACCTTCCCTCCTGTATTTGACCTGTGAAGGGACTTCACTAATGAATGCTGCAAATCCTTCCTGTATCTGCCCAAGATACATAAGATATATCTGAGCCTTTTCTCTGTCTATTTCCAGTATTCCATATCTGGTCGTATTGTTTATTAGCGTTCTCAGTACCTGTGTGTGCGGTTTTGGATCTATCATTATTTTTGACTTTATATTTACAGGCAGTTTGATTTCAACCCATGTGTCGTCTTCTCCTGCAAATAAAAGAACAGTTTTTACAAATTCCGGCCTGTAATAATCATTAAAATAATTTTTTATCTTTATGAAAATATCATTTAGATTTTTTCTGTTTAAATTGCTTATAGATGAGTTTTTCTCGATTTCTGACCTTTTTTCAACAATCATGGAATTTAATTTCGATAGATAGTCCTGCTTTGTTATTTTTGAAGCATCTACTTCCAGATAAAGACTTATAAACAGGTTGTCAGTTGAAACATAATCAAGAATCCTTTTTATTTCCTCTGATTGATTATTGATATCAAACATTAAATTACCCCCTCCATCAATTCAGATATTAATAAAAATCAATTTTTTATGGCATATTTTACTATCTATTATATTAACAATATATCAATTCAAATTCCATGATAATTACCGAACCTGGCTAAAGCAGAATTGAATAAATCCGGTAAAAAAATCTGGCTTTTGCGCTAGCATTACAAGCTATTTTTATCACTTACTATTTGCTAATCTTATTTCTAACGAATCAGAAGGTTTTATCTCTTTAAGTTTATCTATTCCATCTTCACTTATAATTTTACCAATTACAGTAACAGGACTTATTGCCCTGGGCTGGCTTCCGTCTCCTGCCGGAGTTGGACCGAAAAAGATACAGAAATCATTCCCCGGAGGCCAGAAAGCTATATTTCCTACTTCCATTAGTTCTCTTCCGTTTTCAAGCTCGGAATCAAGCGGTATTTCAAAATATACTTCATTACCCCATAAATCAGCTTCGGATTGAATAGGCAGGATTTTTAATAACTTCTTTGATGTAACGGTATCATTCAATACAGCATCTATCTTATTCTCTCCAAATACTATTTCTATCTTTTTAGGCAATTTTATCCCCCCGTTTTTCAACAATTAAAAAATATTGTAAATTAATTATAAATCTGGTTATTTAGTAAGAGGTCTCTCCCGAAAATATTCTATCCTTTTTCTAAATTAATTGCATTTTCTTTTTCCAAAATTTTTTGCAATTTTTTGCAATTTTTAAGGTAAATAAAATTTTATTAAAAATATTTGTATTGCTTGTAAAAATTATGTATATTACATTATAAATTAGCTTGGATATAAAAGGCTAAATTCAAAAAATAAACGAAAGGATTTAAATGGAAGTTAGAATCGATGAGGATCTCTGTACAGGTTGCGGCTTATGCGAAGAAACCTGTCCTGATATCTTTAAGATGAACGAAGACAAAGATATCGCAGAGGTAATCAAGACAGACTACGACGAATATGATGAGGAGTGCATACAGGAAGCTGTTGAAAGCTGCCCATCAGAAGCAATAACAACTGAATAAAATTTTATTTATTTAAAGATAGATGTTAAATCAGCCCTGTTTTTGCAGGGCTGATTTTTAAATTTATTCCTTATATTTTCTGTAATTCCTATATTTGATTATCTCTAATATGTAATTCCTGGTTTTTTAAATTTAGCAAACCAATCCTTTATTATCATTACCAGGCCTCCCAGTCCAAACAGTATGGCTGCAAACTGTATGAGCCAGCCTACAAAAGGAATTGCAAACAATATTGATGTGATAACCAGGCCTATTAGAAACGCAAGCACTTTCCAGCCATATTTATGTAGATTCTTTACACCTTTCTGCAGTATCAGACTTCCGATAAAAAATGACAAAAAGATATTGCTGACAAATAGGAGAAGAGCATAGCCCAGTATAAGGTAAAAATTGGTAAACATTGCCAGTGCTCCAAGTGATGAACCTATTATTGTAGCAAAAAGTACTATTCCTATAATTAAAATGATGAACATTGCAATAGGAGCGCCAAATAATACAATTGCACCGCCACCTACACAGAAGCCAAGACTTTTTTTCATTCTTTCATTAAATTTATTAAAAGCCCAGGGGACAATAAGAAGCAGTATTATGCCTAAAACAAAACAGCTTAAAAATCTTACTACTTTGCTTCCGATCCATGTAGCAGTAAATATTGCAGCCGTACCTTTTTTTATACCAGGAGAAACTTCTAATTTTTTAGTAGTTTTTGTCTCTAATTCTGTCCAGTTTGTTTTACCGACAATCTTGGCATTGGCAGAAATTAAAGCTTCTTTATCAGAAGTGTAATTAAGATTACCGGATATTTCCGCATTGTCACCTATTTTGATATTTGAGGAATCTATTTCGACCGTGTCACCTATTTTCCCATTAATAACTACATCTGCAGCAGATAATTTCAGGCTGCCGCCTACATTACCATTTATAATAATTCTTGCGGCATTTATTGCTGCATCCCCTGCAATTTCCGAATTTGTTGAAATCTCAACCTGTCCTCCGGCAGCAATTAAGTCTTTTTTTATATTATCATTGATAGTAATCATCCCGCCTGCTACTCTGACTGTATCACCTATTTCTCCATTAATAGTTATGGAGCCCCCGGCAATAAGCATGTCGCCTTTGACGCTTCCTAAAATGTTTATCTGTGAACCTGCCGCAACCAGGTCCCCATCCACATTCCCTGTAAGAGTTACCGTATTGCTGAATGCATAAACATCATCTTCTATAGTTTCCGAGATATTAAGATTTTCTCCCCCTTTAGTTGTAATCGCTAAAATCGGAGATGTAAAACCAAAAATACATAACATAAAAACTGAAATAAATATCAATGCTTTCTTCATAAATATACTTCCCCCTTTTAAAATTTCCTTGCTTATCTTTATATGTAAGTTTTTATAATTGACATTTTTATTTAAAATAAAATTATTTATTATTTTTACTATGCGGGCCTGTTTTATAGAAGCTTAAAATAAAATTATTCTGGTTTTCAATAAATACCCTTGAAATCAAAAAACATCATAAGTAATTCCTCTATAGTTTTATAATCAGTTAAGATTTCAATAATAAAATTATAAATAAATATTGTATTTTTTTAAAATAAAAATTTTATCACAAAAAATTATTAATACTTATTTGACTTTTCTGATATAATTGACTTTGGATTTTCGAGGATAGGTGTAAATCCTTACCGGC
>JAQVJB010000124.1:0-1371 GCA_028695395.1 Actinomycetota bacterium
ATCCTGGGCTGCCCACTGAAAAGGTGTAAATGGTTTTGGGCAGAAAGCATTTATGCTTAAGTTTATTTTAATCCTGCCTGCTTTTCTTCCGGGAAGCAGTTCCCTTCCCATTTTTAATATCTCTCTGACAAGTTCTGGTATTGCAAGAATATCTTCATCCCTTTCACCAGGAAAACCTATCATGAAATACAGCTTTACTTTTTCCCAGCCCTCGCCGAAAGCGGTGGCCATGCACTTCAGCATTTCATTTTTATCAATATTTTTATTGATTGCATCACGCATCAGCTGGCTTCCTGCTTCAGGAGCAAATGTAAGTCCTGTTTTTCTTCCGCTTTGTATTATTCTGGCAATAGCAAAGCTGAAACTGTCAATCCTCATTGATGGAAGTGAAACTGATATCTTCTTATCTTTTATTTCACCTGTAAAATCATTTATTAACTTTTCAAGACCGGGATAATCTGCGCTTGAAAGAGATAGAAAAGAAATTTCGTCATATCCGCTTTTTTCAATTCCTTCTATGCACTGTTCCGCCAGTTTATCATTATCCCTATATCTTACAGGTCTATAGATATAGCCTGCCTGGCAGAATCTGCAGCCACGGTAGCATCCCCTCATTATTTCACAGACAAATCTATCATGTACTGGTTTTATGTTTGCAATAACTGGATCTTTTACTATATCGAAATCATCTATTTTTCTTAAAACAGCTTTCCTGATTTTTCCTTGCGGTTCTATTTTCTTAAGTATTCCTGAATTATCGTAAAAGAAGCTATAGTCTTCAGGTATAAAGATACCTTCTAAGTCTCTTATATTATCAAAAAACCATTTTTTCGATTTTCTTTCTTTTTTCTTTTTCTTTAAGACATCAAGCACTCTGATAAATGATTCCTCGCCGTCTCCTATGACAAAAAAATCCATAAATGGCGCCATCGGGAGCGGATTAAAACAGGCAGGGCCGCCAGCGCATACCAGCGGGTCGGTCTCTTTCCTTTCGCTTGATTTTATAGCGATTCTGCCTAACTTAAGCATGTTCAATGCATTTGTGAACTGGAGTTCATGCTGGAGGCTTATTCCTACTATATCGAATTCATCAAGGAAAATCCTGTTTTCAATAGAAAAAAGCTTTAAATCTGATTTAATCAGATTACCTTCAAAATCAACCCAGGGTGAAAAAACTCTTTCCGCACTGAAATCCTTATGCTTATTGATAATATCATAAAGTATCTGTATGCCAAGATTAGACATGCCGACTTCATAAACATCCGGGAAAGCTAGAGCAGCAAAAACAATAGAATCAATATCGCTTATATCGCTTAAATCTTTACTTTTTATCCCTATTTCTTTTCCGATATACCTGCCGGGTTTTAAAAC
>JAQVJB010000124.1:1471-3963 GCA_028695395.1 Actinomycetota bacterium
CCTGCAAACACTCCTCCTACCGTAATCCCTATTACCCCCAGCACATATAGAAAATTCGCTCCTGAAACAAAAAGCATAAGAATAAACACAACAAATAAAATAATCGATTGCCCGAAGTCAGGCTCAAGAAGAATAAGACCGATACTTAAAAATGCAATGAATATTGAAAGAGCTACTTTTTTAAAACTGACCACAGCTTTCTTTTCTGAACGCCATTTTGATAAAACAGCTGCAACACAGATAATCATAAATATCTTTGAGAACTCTGAAGGCTGTATGGAAGTAAACCTTAAATCAATCCATCCTTTGGTTTCGTTTACTTCATAGCCAAAAATCAAAACGCTTATAAGAAATAGAATATTTGCAATGAAAATAATTACCCAGAATCTCTTAAACCTCCTATAGTTTATAAACAACATCGCTCCGAAAATAAAAATCGAGATTATTAAAAGTGTAAGCTGTTTTTTAAAATAGTACGCAGGGTCTGCTATATCTGCAGATAGGCTGAACATGGTCGCACTGTAAATGACAAGTAAGCCAAATCCGGACAGTAAGATTACGCATATCAGAAGTACAAAATCAAAATTAAAAGTTTTCTTCTTTTCTTTATCAAGATTGATTTCCTCCAGAAAGGAAGAATTGTCAACTCTCCTGCTAGCAACATGTCTGCCTCTTAAGGCCATTTTAATCTCCAAAACTATCAACGGAATGTACTTGTCCGCTGCTTTCAATATTAAATAAATATTCAAGTATTTTTCTTGCTACAGGGGCAACATTGCTTCCCCCGCCGCCTGCCTCTTCAATCATTATAGATATTGTATATTTCGGATTATCAATAGGCGCATAACATGAAAACCAGGCATAATCCTGCCTGCCCGCAAATTCAGCTGTTCCTGTCTTGCCTGCAACAGGAAATTCGTTTATGGGAAACCCGGAAAAGGCTCTAGCTGCTGTTCCCTGTTTTGTAACAAGATAAAGGCCTGTTTCTATGGTGTTTAAGTAATCCTGATTAAGATTGAGATTATTTTCTTCACCTATAGAGTAGTCTAAAATATTTTCACCAGTATCTTCGCTAATATCTTTTAATATGTGAGGGACATGCTGTATGCCCCTGTCTGCTATTGCCATATAGGAATAAGCCATCTGAAGCGGCGTCACAAGCACATCGCCCTGGCCGATTGACATATTTACAGTATCACCCGGAAACCATACTGAATTTGCCTTATCATTCTTAAACCATTCTTTTTTCCAGGCTTTATCAGGAATCAGTCCGGTTTCTTCATTGGGTAAGTCGATCCCGGTTTGTGAGCCAAAACCGAAAAGCCTGCAATATTTCTGAAGAAGTTCATCGGAGTTTTTGTTTTTCAAATAAAGTCTTAGCCCTAATTCATAAAAAAAGGTATCGCATGAATTCTGCAGTCCGCCCAGAATATTTAAACCTCCGTGCCCACTTTTATTCCAACAGGTTTTTGGATAATCATTTCCCAGGCCATACCATGTTCCGGCACAGCGGAAGGTAGTGCTGTTATTTATTATTTCCTCACTTAATCCGGCATATGCAGTAGCTATTTTAAACACTGAGCCGGGAGGAAATCCCATAATCGCTCTATTATTTAAAGGATTCCTGTTCGAGGGCTTGTTAAGGTCGTTCCAGTCGCTTGTTGAAATCCCGCCTACAAAAACACTTGGGTCATAAGTAGGATTGCTTACCATTGCAAGGACCTCTCCGGTCTTAATATCCATTATTACCGCAGCAGCACCGCTGGCATTATAATATTCAGTACTTTTGCTTATTTTTGTTTCCCTTATTTGTTCGAGCTGGGTAGCAAGCGTTTCTTCTACAAATCTCTGAAGTTCTATGTCTATTGTAATATATATATCGTTTCCAGGTATATAGTCTGTCTGTTCTATTATATCAGTAGGTCTGCCAAGAGGATCTACTTCATATACTATTTTGCCTTTTATCCCCTGCAATATATCTTCATACTGAGCTTCGATGCCGGTAAGTCCTATCTGGTCTCCGCCTTCATAACCGGTTTTATATTTTTCCATTTTTAATTTTTCTTCTGTTATCTCTCCCGTATAACCGAGAACATGCGCTGCAAGATAGCCATAATTATATTGCCTTAAAAAAATATTGATTACTTCTACGCCCGGGAGGTTATTACTGTTTTCTTTTAAATATACAAGCGTTTCCTGATCAATATCATATTTTATGATTACCCTATCTATATAAGTTGTTTTATTTTCTTCAAGCTTTTTCTTTAAGTCGAGGTAAGGGATTTTTAATTTTTTGCTCAAAATTGTAATAACGTCTTCTCTTCCAAGAACAGTATATGGATCTACTGCCACCGCTATAGTCGGGATGCTTTCAACAAGAAGTTTGCCATTTCTGTCATATATATTCCCTCTTGGAGCAGCAGTCGATCTTGTCCTTGTAATGTTCTCTGATGCTGCCTGGGCAAATATCTCGCCACTCATTACCTGAAGAA
>JAQVJB010000125.1 GCA_028695395.1 Actinomycetota bacterium
TGATCGACTTTATTTGAGCCTTCAACAGGGTAGGTGGTTATAAGTTTATTTAATTTGGGAGATTCCATTAAATGAAGTGAGCGCAATTCAGTACCTAATTGTATAAGAGCTGTAAATGTCTCTTTATTCTTTGGATATGGAACACGAGGAAAATCTATTTTTAAAAATTCTTTATATTTTTCACGATAATTCGGTGAATGGAGGACTGCATAAATATAGTCGAGAATATTTTCAGGGGTGGCTTTACCAACGATATTTTCAATTTTATTTACAATATTTTCATTAAGATTACGTTGTTTTGAATCATTATTAGAATATAAATATAAAGGAAAAACGTAGCCAACTTCTCCTGTTTGTAAAGAAACTGTGCAACGTTCTGCTATCTTTTTTGAAATAAATATGTGTTGCCAATTTTTGAAAGATGTGGTTCTTTTAGTGGAGAGCAAAGCAAGATTTTTGCTTAAAAGATGTTTCATTACCTCATGTCTAGGATAAGCTAAAATTCCCTTTGTATTACCTGAATAAAACGACCAACGTGTATCGAATGGCCTATATAATATTTCTATATTAATTGCTTTTTCAAGATCTTGACGGGCATTTTCTAAATTCCAATCACGCGAATCTTGAATATTATATTTTGAGTATATTGAAATATCATTATTAATCTTTAATTCTTTACGCACAATATTAAGCTCATTTTGTGCAAACTGGACAACCAAGGAATCCTTTTGAGTTTCAATTCCAGATGAATATATTTTGAATAATTCATCAATTTTAAATCCTAAGTTATATTCCCTTACTAGTTTAAAATCCTTAGGTACAAAGAAATAATATGGTTCTGAATAATCAAGTTTCTGCCATTTTACTTTATAAATATCACTTTTATCTAATGTTTCAAACTTATGGTCTCTTCTTCCAAAAATTTCCCAATGATTAACAATGCAGGGATTTTCCTTGTTCCTATCTTTACGAACAAATATTGAAATTGCTACACCCTGCTGGATGTTAAATACATTTTCATCCTTGCCGCCATCAGGAGCGGCCTCTTTTTTCTTGGCATTTCCATGAAGGTCAAGTATATAAATATCATCAAAAGTATTTAGCAGATGTTTTCTCATCTGCCGATGAGTAATACCATCTATAAAAGAATTATTAGTAATCATTGCAACAATTCCGGTTTTATTTTTCTCAATGAAATGCTCGGCAAATCTGATAAATTTAATATAATCATCGTCTATATTTATTTTTTTCTCTTTTAGATTCTTTTTATAATCCTTAATCAGATTTTGTATCCATACACCTTTATTTGAAGAACTGACACTATAAGGTGGATTACCAATAACAACCATAATAGGTGTTTTGTCTTTAATTACAGAAGCCTCTTTTGATTCCTCAGCAATACTCTCTGCAAGTCCAAAAGCTGCAAAAAGAGTATCCTGATCTGCACTTTTCTCAAGTGCATTTGTTAGATAAATACCAAGCCTTCTGTTAAAATATTTAAATCCCGTCTCCCTTAATGCCATTCCCAGTTTTAAATGTGCTATGGTATAAGGTGCCATCATTAGTTCAAAGCCATGAAGCCTTGGCAGAAGATCATTATGAACATAAGCAGGCCAGCGCCCTTTCTGTCCATTTGCTAACAGACTCTTATAAATGATTCCTATTACAGCACTAATAAAAGTACCAGTCCCAACAGCTGGGTCAAGTATCTGCACTTTATGGGTTTCATTATCAAGTTTTGATGTATCAGCCAGTCCTGCCGGTAAATTAAATTCTTTTTTAAGAAGATAGTCAACAGAACGGACTATGAAATTTACGACAGGCAGCGGAGTATAATATGCTCCCATTTTTTTACGCAACACAGGGTCGTATTCTTTTAAGAAGTCCTCATAGAAATGTATTACAGGATCGGGTCCTTTATGCTGTTCACCATAAGTATCTGTTTTATAGTACTCCCTCATTAGCTTCATGACATCAGCATGGGAAAATACTTCACACAGCTCATTGACTATGAATTCCAGTCTTTTATCAAAACTTGGCCCAACTATATGATCAAAAAAATGCATGAGGAGCGGATTTGATTTTGGAATAAGGTCACGTGCTTCCTGTCTTGAAAAATTTACAGGAGTTTCATCATTATACCTTGCAGCAAAAAGTCCATATACCATTGTCTGTGCATACATATCTGAAAAAGCATCTTCAGACAGGTCATGAACAAGTAATCTTTTAATAGTTTCATATACTTTTCTGAGTTCATTATTTTTTTCTGATTTATCAGAAAGGAATTGTTTTGTATTGTCCCTTATCCTTTGTGCCTTTCCTCCCATTATCTTTGCTAGATGTGCCCCGGATTTAATTGGTTCCTTAAAAGACTGGGTAAAATCAATCAGTGTCCTTGCAACGTATTCATAATTGTCCGAAATAGGGGATATTGTTCGTGTTTTTAAATCATATTCTGCAATTTTTATAGGTTCTTCATAACGTATACCATTTCTGTAAAAACGAAATTCCAGGTAATCAGTGAGAACAAGATTAGCATAGCCATAATATCTTCTCATCTGATCTGATTTCTCTACTTTATCCAGAGATATTCCGATATCCTTGGTTTCAATATAAAGTATCGGGATTTCATTTTTTATAACTACAAAATCAGGTTTGTTTCCATCTCTGGTTTTGGCATCATGATCAAAGCGTGAAACTTTTATAGTCTCAAAAATGCCTTTAAGAAGTAATTCAAAATCTGTACGATAGCCCAGTTCAGTAGTTTCTTTGTAAGCAAACTTTGAAGATACGGAATTAATGTATTTTTCGAAGATAGCTTTCATATTAAAAAAAAATTTGTTTTTATAAATATTAATTCTTTACAAAGCCTAAAGCAAATATTTTAGAAGATATTAAATTCTTTTCTCTTTTCTTAACTTATTTGCAAATAGCTAATATAATAACTTAAAAAATTTCCAAGAAGGGATAGTCTTGAATAAATTAAATGAAGAATTAATTGAGGCTATAGGGCGTAAATATGTAATTACTCCCGAAATGCCTTGCTATCATGCTTATACTTTCGGAGATGCCACTCTATATCGTTCAAAACCCGAGGTAATTGTATATCCGGCCAATGAGGAAGAAGTAAGCAGTATTATAAAGATTGCAGTTAAATATAAAACTCCGGTAACTGCATCAGGAGGCCTAACAGGTCTTTCAGGTGGTGCAATTACCTATAAGGGGATTTTGCTTAATTTGCTTAGGATGGATGCTGTAAAATCCGTAAATACAATAAGCAAAACTGTTGTTGCGGGACCAGGAATAACATGCGCTAATCTTAATGAATATTTAAAAGAACATGGCCTGATTGTTCCTGTCGCTCCGGCTTCACATTTAATATCTACTCTTGGGGCTAATATTGCGGAAGCTTCAGGCGGGACATGGGGAATGTCAAAAGGAACATTTAAGAATTACTTGCTTTCCCTGAGAGTTGTAGATGGCAGGGGGGATATTTTCTGTACCGGCGCGCCACTTACAAAGCAAAGCACAGGACCTGATATTACATCATTATTCCTTGGCTCTGAAGGGACGATGGGTATAATAACTGAAATAACACTTAGATGTGAATATCTGCCTGAAGATACATGGACAATAAGATGCAGTTTTCCGGGAGAGGAAATTTTGCAGAAAATACATGAAGAAATTGCAAAACACCGCATAGAACTTTATTCGTTTGAATATATGGATTCAAAACTGCTCAGCTGCATGCATGAAGGGATTTCCAACATGCTTCTTTTATTTCAGACAACAGGTTCAAAAAGCGAATCAAAAGCACAGGCTGATAAACTAATTAAAATACTTAAGAAGTTAGATCCGATTGAGCTTGTTTATACCAATGATCCCTTAGAAGCTGATGAGCTTTATACCGAAAGAAGAAGTGCTCTGGGAGCACTTGCAAAAGCAGATAAAAACAAACCGGT
>JAQVJB010000126.1 GCA_028695395.1 Actinomycetota bacterium
AATTTAAAGATAATCTAAGCACAGAAGAAATAGAGAAAATAATCGATGAAATAGAAGAAAGCCTGAAAGAAGAAATAGAAGGACTTAGACAAATAAATATTGAAGCAGAGCCAAAAAATAATTAAATAGGCTAATCAGATATTTCAAGAACAACTGGGCAGTGGTCCGAGCCCATTACATCTGGCAATATTTTGCAATTTTTTATATTTTTCGCAAACCCTTTGCTAACAAAAAAATAATCAAGCCTCCATCCCACATTTCTTTCTCTTGACCTGGTTTTGTAATCCCACCATGTATAATTTCCGGGCTCACTATTAAAAATTCTGAAAGCATCAATAAAGCCAGATGAAATCAGCCTGTCTATCCATGCTCTTTCTTCAGGCAGAAAACCTGTATTTTTTTCATTTTGTTTTGGTCTAGCAAGATCTATCGGTTTATGTGCAGTGTTAACGTCTCCGGTTATAATTATATTTTTTCCCTCTTTTAAAAGCTCTTTAAGATGTGACAAAAATGCATCATAAAAATCAAGTTTATATGAAAGCCTTTTCTTTTCCCTGCCTCCGTTAGGCATATAAGCATTAAAGACAATGAAATCTTTATAATGATGCCAGATTATGCGTCCCTCATCATCAAAGCGGGAAATACCGAAGCCGTTTCCTGATGCATCCGGCTTTGTCTTTGTATAGATTCCGACTCCACTGTAGCCAGGTCTTAAAGCTGAAGAAATATATAAATCGTATCCCCCTATATTTTTTAATTCATCTGTTACTTTATCTTCCTGGATTTTAGTCTCCTGCAAACAGACTATGTCAAAGTTATTATTTTTGAGGAATTCTTTAAATCCCTTTCTATGTATTGCTCTCAAACCATTCACATTCCACGAGGCAATTGTTTTAGTCCCGGGAACGAATAATTTGTTTTTCTTTTTATTATCGTTAATATGTTTTGAATGACTATTTATTAAATTCATTTTATCTTTATGCCGATATATTGTCCGTTTTCATTTTGATATTAGTAAGTTGAAATTCAGTTAATCATATTTATATAATTAAAAACACTTGCCTGAAATTTGCAATCATAAATTCTTATTAATCTTGATTATTGTTTAATTAATGATAAGATATATCTTATAAATAAGATATATCATGTAAATATAGTTAAAATGAGGTTTTAATATGAAGTCTCCTGATAATAAAAAGTTTTATGGTTCTGTAACCGTTAGTGAGAGAGGCCAGATAGTAATACCTATAGAAGCCCGAAAGGATTTTAACATTAAAACAGGCGACAAGCTGCTTGTTTTTGGTGATTTGGAAAGAGGGATAGGTATTGCAACATTTTCTATCATGCAGAAAACGATGGAAGGAACGGCAGGTCTTTTCCAGGAGATTGAGAACAAAATGGAAAAAAAGGAGCAAAAAAATCTGGAAGACAAAAAATATAAAAATAAAGACAATGAGCCTGGTGATATCCAATGAGCATGGCAATAAGCATAAATAATATAAGTAAAACTTTGCAAAACCGGAAAGTATTAAAAGAAATTAGTTTTGATGTTGAGAGAGGCGATATTTTTGGCTATCTTGGACCTAATGGTGCAGGAAAAACTACAACAATTAGAATACTGCTGGGGCTTTTTAAAGCCGATTCAGGAAAACTTGAAATTCTCGGGCACGATATTAATGAAAGTGAAACCAGGAGAAAAATTGGATTTGTACTCGACTCTGACGGTCTTTATGATAATATGACAGCCCTGGAAAATATTCTTTTTTACGCCAGAATATATGGTATCCAGGAATCAGGCAGTAAGATTGATGAGCTTCTGGAAATGGTAGAACTTGCAGATAGAGCTAAAGACAATGTAAGTACTTACTCAAAGGGGATGAGGCAGAGGCTCGCACTTGCCAGGGCAATGGTGCATGACCCTGAAATCCTGATACTTGACGAACCGACTTCAGGAGTCGATCCTTCAGGGCAGATAGAAATAAGGCAGATAATGAAAAGACTTGCCAGCAATGAAAGTAAAACTATTTTTTTAAGCTCTCACAATCTTGATGAAGTTCAGAGAATATGCAACAAGATTGCAATAATAGACAGAGGCACAATAAAAATATATGGTGGGCTGGAAGGTTTGCGCAAACAAATGAGCAAGCGGCTTTTTATAATAAAAACGACTACAGATGTTCCTCTTCAGCTGCAAGATGAGTTAAAGCAAGATCCAGGTGTTGGTCTTGAAGAAATAAACGGCAGGGAACTTATTTTTTCGCCGCCTGAAAGTACCGGGATTTCCGATATAATCAGCATTCTCTCTGGGAAAGGAATAAAGATAGAAGAAGCTATCAAAAAGGAAGATTCACTTGAAGAACTTTATTCAAAAATTTTAAAAGAGACTGAAATATTATGAAAGATATAATACTGGTTACTGTCAACAGCATTAAAAATAATCTTAGGAGCAAAACACTTATTATCGTTTTGCCTTTGGTAATTATAATGATTGCAATAGGCCTTGCGTTGTTTTTTTGCCTTTTACTAATTGCTCCTGAGGTAAATTCAGCAGCACCGGACAAAGTAGAGCTTTCAACTTACCTTGGTCTTATAACATACACGACGGCACTATTGACTTTGGGGATAAACCAGAATGTTTTTGTATTCCAGCCTATGGTCAGGGAAAAAACCCGTGGGAACATTGAATCTTTACTTGTAACTCCGCTTGGCATAAAGAACATATGGATGGCAAAAAGCCTTTCTGTACTTTTGCCAGGTATGATTTTAGCTGGTTTTCTTTCAATTGCGGCATTATTTCTGGTAAATTACATCTATTTCGTTCCGGACATTGGGTTTTTATATACGCATTGGATGGGGCTGAATACATTTATAGGCGCACCGCTTATTTATTTTGCTCTGAGCATGCTATCTCATCTTATAGCGCTCATAGGAAAGCCTGCAAGCGGAAATATAATAGGTCAGATTTCCTTACCCGTAATACTTACACTAATGATAAACATGATAATGCATAATTTTTTTGATATAAATTCATGGACTTTTTTTTTACTTAATTTTTCAATTGCAGCAATTATTACCATTATTGCAATTATCCTTCTTCCAAAACTTACAAAGGAAAGAATTGTTTTATCGATTTAAGAGATTAATTGAAAGGAAAAAGCGAGTTGAAGGGAATAAATATAGTATTCCAAAGAGATATAAAGGAATTGCTGAAGACCAGTATTTTCAAGATTGTAAGTATAATATTTGCACTAGTGACAGTTGCGGCATCATTAATCCTTGTTTTTGTTTTAAGAAAGCAGGATATTTTTTCAAATGAATATTCAAAATCAATTCTCGAGCTGATAATCGGCTTGATTTCATATTTTATCCCTCTAACAATACTAATGACTTTTATATGGTCATTTGCAAACTTTATGGTAATAAATGAAAAAGCCAGAGGCAATATAGAATCTCTTTTGGCAACACCATTAGATCCAAAAGATATTTCAAAAGGTAAAAGTTTTGCAGTATTTTTACCAGCCTATATTATTTCTTCTTTTTCATATCTTATTATTTTGCTTTCCCTTAATTTTGCAGTTATTTTTCCTAAAACAGGTGAATTTCTTTTCCCTCCACAGGCTTTACTGATAGGTTTTATCATTAATCCGATTTTCTTTATGGGCCTTTTATTTATTATCGTAGTTTTTTCTCTTGCAGCTAATCCAGATATTGCTATTGCTCCTTCTTTTATTGTTGGCTTCGGACTAATGTTGGGAATACCTCTTGGCTTAGCAACCGGGAATATAAGCATACTTTCATGGTCATTTGTACTTTGGTGTCTGGCAGGAGCAGCTCTTATATGGATAATACTCATATTTTCTTTCCGCCTTCTTTCAAAAGAAAAAATTATTCTTTCCAGCAGAGGGGCGTAAAATTCATTTAATTTTTAAGCTTTTTTCAGTACC
>JAQVJB010000127.1 GCA_028695395.1 Actinomycetota bacterium
CAGGAAAAAAGCAGGGATAATTACAGGTTCTGTGCTGGGAAGCATACTAGTTTTAGCAGTCATTGCATTTTTTCTTCTGAACTATTTCAATTTTCCTATAATGAACCTTTTTGGTTTTGGAGATAATCTATGGCAATATGATAAAAAAATCCAAAAACCTATTTCTGCTCTTTCCGACAAGGAAGATATTACATTAGGGGAGTTGAATACTGATGGAGTATCAGTATATATACCTTCAGAGACATTTGACGGGCAGACAAATGTAACACTATCTCATCCTGATAAAAAACCTGAAATAGATATATCATCTTTTGAACCTCTTAGTGCACCGATTTCCATAGATTCGGCAAATAAGCAAAAAAGACTTAATAAACCAATAAAAATCACACTTTCCATTGATAATCTTGAAAGAGATAAATCTGGAGCGCTATATATAGCTGCCTTAAATGAAAAAAATGGTTGGGATTACATACAGCCTGACGAGATCGATTTGCAGAAAAATGTAATCACTTTTACAACCTGCCGTTTAGGGACATATGGTTTCGTAAATTTAAAGAGAGATAGATTTATAAATGAATTTTCCAGAAATAATGCCATGCGTCAATGGAGCGTGAGGACGCTGGAGCCAGAAGCAATAAGCTCAAGGGAGGGAATTGTAAAAGATATATTACAGAATAAGCTTGCCATCCTTGACGAAGATATTTTGGGTAAACTTCAGGACGCAGTAGCGATTGATTGCCCTTCTAATAGATTAGCTATAGCACTTATAGACAAAGATAGCCAGAAATACACTCAGATGATAGCTGATTCTGTTGGCAGAAATATACCAAAGCTTGTAGACTCTATGATTCTTAAAGAATCACTTGAAGGCATATCAGCTCAGCCCTGGGTTGAAAATATATCTGAAGAACTTTCAGAGAAAATGGATGAAGGAAATCTTACCAAAGCAACAATCCTTGTTGTCCAGGATATTGCAGAAGAGTTTATAGAAGATAATGTAAAAAATGTCTGGGTAGATCTGGCTGACAGAAAAATCCGAATCTGGGACAACATAGAAGTAGAAGAGGCATACCAGGTATATAAAAATGGGACAAAAGATGCCCAGTCTTTGTGGGGCTATCAGGTTGCAGCAAAGGATTTTGAAAGTCTGTGGGGGCAAATGAGAGGAATAACCGAGCAAATCATTGAAAAGGATTTAAATTCTTATTGCAGGACAAATAATAAAAAAATCAATGAACTTACTGATGATGAAATTAAAAAAATAAGTGAAGACGTAAAACAAAGGACAAAATCACAATTTGAGGAACGTCTCCAGCAAGATTCAGAAATTGATAAAATTAAAAATGACAATGGTAAGATGATCGAAATCATTAATCAGAAAGGGCTTCTTGATTTGAAACCCTCAAATCCGGCTTATGACGGAGAGGATGACCTTTCTTCTCTTATCAATCGTATTTTTATAAAAATTGATGATATTAAAAAAGACACCGGCAAGTATGAAGTAGTTTTTATTGATAGTGAAATCACTGATAACAGCGGAATAGATCCTCATACTATGATTAGTGCCGTTGATTTAGTCGATCTTGCGCATATATGGTTGGAAAAAGGTGAAGATTCTTACAGAGAGGCAGTTAAAGACAGGAAGATTGTTTTAGAGCAGCCGGTAGAAGCGGAAGAAGATGTAATGATAGAAGTTGTTAATATGAGTCTTGATGATTTATGGCAAAGAGATGATGGATTGCTTGTAGAGATAATAGGCTCAGAAGGCTATTTCCGATCATTTGGTTCTACATGGCAAGTTATTGCTGATGAAGGTGTTATCTTTTTGGGAGATACAAAAATAAAAAACATATTGCAGATTAGCGAAAATAAGTGGTCATGTGATGAACTTTGGTATGTTGGAGGCTCTGAAGGCTACGAAGCCTACTGGAGCGACTGGGCTGAAATAACCATGAGCGATGATGGGCAATCGCTACTTCTTGGAGCAAAAGCAACTAACCCTGTTTCTGGCGAAAAAACGGAAGATTTAAAGACATATTATAGATATTCTGAGGAACAGCAGATACAAGACTCGCAAGATACAGATACTCAGGACTCTAATGATAAGGACACTCAGGATACAGATAAGGAAGAACCTCAGATTTCAGATGAAGAAGAAAGTTCACAAGATAATAATGAAACCGAACAAGATATTAGCTCACCGGAACAAACAGTTGAACTGGGACTTGATGGATACTGGAAAAGCGAAAATGATTGTGTGGTTAAAATTGAAGGTACTGTCAGCATATATATACAGTTTTCTCCATGGCAACAGGATTTTGCTGATCTGGGAATGGTAAGCCTTGGAGACTTGCAGATGAAGGAAATTGAAAAAACCGGTGAGAATCAATGGAGTTGTTTTGTTATGTATTTCTACACCTTGGATGATAAACCGCATTCAGCTGGGTGGTCTAACAAATCTACTCTTACTTTATCTGAAGATGGCAAGTCATTGACTCTTGAAAGCTCCGGAAAACATCCAGAAACCGGAACAGTATTCACCAATACATCTAAATATACCCGTACTATCTCTCCTGCAGACCAATAATATATCTTCAAGTTTTATAGAAGATAATTTATTTTTTAACTAAATTTTCTATAATTCAGAAAATAAATGATTATAATAATTCATAAATCAAACAATGTTTGATAAACAATACTTTAATCCGCTTTTTCTAAAAAATACATTTATAATAAAATAATATATATAAGATTATCCTTAATAAAAAAACATGTATTTAAAAATTTTGAGAAGCAAAATCATAATTATTTTTTTATTAATTATTCTTACAGCATGCAGTAAGAATAATTTAGTAATAACTTCTGGAAATAACCTTACTTTTCCCTATGATGATGAAAGCATGAAAATAATTTCAAGTATTCAACTTGAAAATTGCAATAGGATAATTGTAAAAGACGGGCATGCTTTTATAGCTGATGGTTATTATGGTCTAGTGATAATAAATATAAGCAATAAAAAACAGCCTGAAATAATAAAAACCATTTTAACCCCCTGGGCAACAGATATTTGTATAGTTGATGATTATCTGTATGTTTCAGATTATAATAGAGGGCTTTTGATAATAGACATTTCTGATATAAATAATGCAAAGATAATTAAAGAAATCAGCAAACCCAATCAGTCTTTTTCAATTTATTATTACAATAATCTTTTATTCTTTACTAATCAGACTACTTATTCTGAAAAAAAATACAGCAATTTTATAATTTATGATATTACTCAAAGAGATAACCCGAAAGAAATAAGCAGATATAAAGATATTCCATGGATTAATGATATAACAGTATATGAAGATTTTGCATATCTTGCATTTGCTGATTCTGTAAATGAAGAAACAGGCATGATAATAATTGACATTTCCGATATAAAAAACCCAGAATTTGTAAGCAGTTTTAAGACTGAAGGTTTTGCAAACAATGTTAAGGTTAAAAATGACTATGCTTTTATTGCAGATGATGAGGCGGGGCTTAAGATAGTTGATGTTCATTTAAAAAAGGAACCTGTTTTTTTGGCGAACTGCAAAACTGCAGGGCGGGTAACAGATTTATTTTTAATTGATGATTTCATATATACAGCTGACGGATATAGCGGTATAAAGAAAATTAATATTCAGGATATTAAAAATCCTGAAATAATAGAAAATATAAAAACAAATGGGTTCGTAAAATCATTATACGTTTCAGATAATTACATTTATGCTGCTGAAGATAAATACTTCACGATATTAAGCATGGAAAAATATGAGATTACTCCCTGTGACACATAAATTAGTAATTAGTTTCAACAGTTATATTTACCTCAAGCCAGTAGTCAACAATTTTTGCCAGAGTAGATATAAATTCTTCAAAAATAATCGGTTTTTTTACAA
>JAQVJB010000031.1:0-6279 GCA_028695395.1 Actinomycetota bacterium
GACCTCCGCATTATGAGTGCGCTGCTCTAACCAGCTGAGCTATGGGCCCTTTTGCTTTGAATTGTTAATTTAGCAATTGCTTATATTAATAAAAATCAATAATTAAGTCAAATACTTTAATAAGAATATCGGCTATAATATTAAGGAAACCATATATGTATAAAATGTAATGTTTATATAGGAGGATATGAATTATGGAAAATCCGGCAAAAATTAATTTTTACGGACATTCATTTTTTTTGATAACTTCCGCTGAAGGCATAAAAATCGCCATGGACCCCTATAATGAACAGGTAAAAAGCACCCTTCCTGCTGTAAGTACCGATATTGCTCTTGTGTCCCATTCGCATTTTGACCATAATAATATCTCGCTTTTTAAAGAAACTCCTGAATTTATAATACAGAGCTCCGGTCAGCACGAGGCAAAAGGAATAAAGATAACTGGTTTTTCATCCTTTCATGATAAATCCGGAGGAGCTGCAAGGGGCAAGAATATAATATTTACTTTCAGCGTTGATAAAATTTCATTTGTTCATTTCGGAGACCTGGGGACATTACCTCATGATAGTACGCTGGCAGAGCTTAAAAACAGCGATATAATATTTATCCCAGTAGGAGGCATTTATACCATTAATCATTCTGAAGCACTTGAGATTATCAAAATCATACAGCCGAAAATAGCTGTGCCGATGCATTTCAAGGAAAGTGATACAAAGATAGGCGTTGATGAAATCGAAGGCTTTAAATCTGCTGCATCAAAAGAAATGGATTTTAAAGAATTTAAAAAAGAGTTTTCAGTTAAAAAAGAAGAACTCCCGGAAAAGACTGAAATATGGGCAGTTTATTCTTCATAGCAGGAAGGTTTTCAATACCAGGTCATTTCTATATGTAATTGAACCTGCTTTCTATTAGTTCCTTACTGCATCAGCTGCTACTTCCTTCTTGTGCATGTTATTAGTTTCTTATTGCGTGTGCTTTTAATTTCTTATTATATGTACTTTTGATTTCTCATTGTGAATACTTTTATTTATCATTTTGTTTGCTATAAATCTATCAGTGCCCTTAGTTATTAACGCCCGATACTGCATATACTGGAAACAAATATGCGCTATAAAAGGTCCTTCTGCCTGAAACTATAATATCCATTTTCTGCAACTATTATATGGTCAAGCATATTTATCCCCATAATTGAGCAGGACTTGCAAAGCCTGTTTGTAATCTCTATATCATCGGTTGAAGGTTCCGGGTCCCCACTTGGATGATTGTGCACAAAAATAACTGATGCCGCGCTTGACTGTATTGCCGGTTTTAGAACTTCCCTTGGGTGTACAATGCTGGAAGTAAGGCTTCCCTGAGAAATCAGTATGTCTTTTAGTATCTTGTTTTTTACATCAAGCAGAATTACTTTGAACTGCTCTTTTTTAAGGTCTTTCATAAGAGGTATATAATAATTTGCAACTTCTTCACTGCACCTGAATTTAATATTGTTTCCATTCTTCTGGCTTACAATCCGTCTTCCAAGTTCAATAGCTGCAATTATTTTGGCTGCCTTTGCCTTTCCCATTCCCTCAGATATAAGCAACTCGTCCGCAGAAACATTGGCAAGATTATTAAGTGTTCCAAAATTATGAACCAAAGTTTTTGCAATATCTATAGCTGAATGGCTTCCGCTTTTTGTTTTAATGCCTGTGCCTATTACAAGCGCAATAAGCTCAGCATTTGAAAGAGTTTCCGGTCCTGTTTTTAAAAGCTTTTCCCTTGGTCTTTCATCTTCGGGCCAATTCTTTATGCTGAATGAATTTTTAACAGAAGATAGGTTTTTATTCATATTTATATAATAGCACATTTATATAAATATACAAATATATTTTAAAAAAATATAGCGAGAGAGCCATTAGCAATATTGTTCTTACAGATATAGCTTAATATAGCTTATAATAATTTACAGTCTGAAAAAACAGTAGCAATTTATTTTTTATAAAAGTATTGATTATTTACTGGATAATAAAGGTCTTCATTGTTTACACGCTGATAAAAGCAGTAGTCTATCCTAGTAAGAAATTAATTTATCTTCATCTATTATCTTTATGAACAGTCTGACAAGATTGGGATCGAATTGCCTGCCTGCGAATCTTTTTAATTCTTCCGTGGCTTCCTGGATAGTCATCGATTTTTTATATATCCTGCCGTTTACCATTACATCAAAGGCATCGACAATACTTATTATTCTTGAAAGAAGCGGAATCTTTTCACCCCTTAAGCCATAAGGATATCCTGTGCCATCCCACCACTCATGATGATGAAGGATGCATTCAGATATATGTGATAGCTGTGGTGAGGATTTTGCAATCTGATACCCTATATAAGGATGTTTCTTTATTGTTTCCCAATCTCTGTCATTAAGCTTTTCCTTTTTTGTAAGAATGGATTCACTTATTCCTACTTTTCCCAGATCATGCAGGGATGAAAGCAGCTTAAGGTCATCGAGCTGGTTTGCCGAAAGGCCAAGCTGCCTGCCGATTGCGACTGACATCTTTTTTAACCTTACGGTATGTTCTTCCGTCTCGCTGCTTTTTGCCCACAAAGTCCTTTCAAGAGATAGAATAATGGAACTGCTTACAGAATCTTTTTCAAAAAGTTTATGTCTGTATAGTCTTGTTTCTGCTTCTATTATAATATCCTGTATATCTTCATTTTCTATTGTCTTTGTGCTGACTCCTATGGATATATTTATGTCAATATTTTTTAACTTTATCTTAGAACATTTTTTATTTATTCTTTCTGCTATCTTTTCGGCATCTTCATTATTTGTTGACGGTAAGACAATGATAAATTCATCGCCTCCCCACCTTGCTACTATCTCGCCTATCCTGCATGATTTCTTAAGGCATTTTGCAGTTTTTATCAATACTACATTTCCTGTTTTAGTCCCGAAAGCATCATTGATTATTCTAAGCCCGTTTATATCTATAAGGATTATGCTTAACGGAAGACTTCTTGAATTGTCAAGCCTTCTTATTTCTTCTTCCAGATATGACCTGTTGTAAAGACCGGTTAGCTTGTCATTAAACTTTAGGTACTTAAGTTCAAGGTTTGCTTTCCTGATTTTTAGCAGCATGTTTTTTATGCTTGATGCCAGATTTGAAATTTCATCTTTGCCATTATCCTTATAATTAATTTCACTAAGTTCCCTGACATTGACCTCATTGACTGCATTATTAAGATTGGTTATCCTCTTTATTACTATATTCCGAATGAAAAAAGCTGAAAGCAGTGTAAATAAAATTACTGAAAATAACATTAGGTATGAGAAATCAAGTATGTTTTTCATGTTTTCAAGGAAGAAATCTCTTGTTATGTTTATCTGAAATGCACCTAAGACGTCTCCTTTGAAATCTTCGACAGGAATGAATGTTTTCATTATCGAGTCGCTTTCAAGATATATATAGTTTTCTTTAGTCCGGGTGATTTCATTAGCTATATCGATTTTACCATCTGCTAACTTTATTTTTTCAATGGGTAGAAATATTACTTTATTGCCGAGAAGCTCCGATAAATCTGAAAGAGTATTTTCATCAAGATACCTCCCCATTATAAGGCTGCCTAATGCCAAGTCTGTATCAGCGCTGCCTGCAATTTTATTGGAAGAATAAATAATATAGTTATCATTTACCCTGAATATTCCGCTTACTTTATCCTGGTATTTTGTCCCGGCAAATATTATCTGAGGATTATTGTCCAGGAATTCAGTAATATCAGAAGAGACAGGTGATGTTTCTTTATTTCCGTCTTCGTGCGCCTGGGAATAGACCTGATTTCCTGAGCTGTCAGATATTATTACAAAATCAAGGTTATTGTTATTGAAAGTATCTGAGAAAAAATCTGCTCTTATATTGTTATTGTTTTTTGGTGTCAGGGATTCATGCAGGTCGTCACGGCTTGCATTGTTTTTGCATAATGAATCCAGGGATTTTATTTCCCTGCTTATTATCTTTTTATATGAATCAAGGGTTGTTATTGTGTGGTTTTTTTCATTACTTATATAACTTTTTATCAGAATTCCGTATATATAGGCAACTGTTGAGATTAAAAGAATAAGTATAAGAACAAGATAGACAATTATTGCTTTTTTTAAGATAATATTTTTTCTCACATCAAAAATTATTAAATTATTAAATTAAAAATAATTACTTATATCAATTATTATATATAGTATTATATTGTTATTTTATTTATTTAAATTTTAACACATGAATAATATTAAATAAATAAACTTTACTTAAGAATATTTAATTAAATTTTTATATTATTCTAATCTTAACAGTCCGGGATTTACTAAAAAATGTTGACTAAATTGTCAACTGAAACCCCTCTTTAAATATTAATCATATGTATTGAATAGTTTAGTATTAAATAAACAAGTAAATTTTTATTACCAGACTTTCAATAATGAATTATACCAATAAATCTTTTAGCGAGGCTTTTGAAGAAATATTAAGGGAGAGACGGATAAAGTTAAGAAGCCTTGGAATAAAAACTAATCTTAATTACAGCTATTTCAGCAAAATAATCAGAAAGCAAAAAGTCCCTCCTATCGATACAATCGAAAATATATCAAATGCGCTGGAAATAGAACCTGAATTTTTTATTGAGTATAGAATTCATAAAATATGCGAAATCCTTTATAATAATCCTGATCTGGTAGATAATGTCAGCCATTATATTTATAAACTTCAAAAAGAAAAAATAGCCAGGGTGGCTGAAAAAAAGGAAAAATACGGTAATAAAAAATAATGGATTATCTCTACGACCTTTCAAGATGCGTTCTGTGCCCTCACGAATGCAGCGCTGACCGTTTAAATCAGAAAAATGGTTTTTGCAGAGCCGGAAATATAGCTGAAGTCAATGCTTATATGGCTCATCATGGTGAAGAACCGGAGCTTTCAGGGACAATGGGCTCGGGAACTATTTTTTTTTCAAAATGCAATATGGCCTGCGTCTACTGCCAGAATTATCAGATAAGCCAGGAAAATAGAAACAGCGATCCGGAATTCTTTGATACTGAAAAACTTGCAGAATTAATGTTTTGGCTTAAGGATTCAGGCTGCCATAATATTAATCTTGTATCCCCTACTATCTGGGCTGCAAATATCAAAAGTTCTCTTGAGTATGCTGGTAAAAGGCTGGATTTGCCGGTTGTATATAATACCGGCGGATACGATAAGCCTGAAACAATAAAAATGCTAAAGGGACTTATACAGATTTATATGCCGGACATGAGGTATGCTAGTAATACTTTTGCCAGCAGGTATTCTGATGTAAAAGATTATGTAACATATAACAGAGCTTCGGTAAAAGAAATGTATGAACAGGTGGGAAACCTTGTAACAGATAAAAATAATATCGCACAAAAAGGACTTATAATAAGATTGCTTGTACTGCCAAACAATATTTCTGAAGTGAAAAAATCGCTGGATTTTATAAAAAGCGAGCTTACAGAGGATGTATATATCAGCATAATGTCGCAGTACCACCCAATTTACAAAGCATGCAAATTTCCTGAACTGAACAGGCATATTAATTTTAAGGAATATATGGATGTAATAAGATATGCAGAAAAACTTGGTTTCAGTAACGGGTCTTTTCAGGAATTTAACAGAGACAGCCGGGCATGTGAAGATCCCTATACTCCTGATTTTTCAAAAGAAAATGTATTTAATTTTAACAGGCAAGAAGAAATTAAATGATACAGATTACAGTTTATCGTTTCTTCTTCCACTTTTTTAAGCCTTCGAGTCCATAAGTATTTATGACATCACTTTTTTCGATGCCCGCTTTCCTTGCTATATCAACTCCCAGCCTTACCATGAAGAGATTGTTCTCTCTGTGGGAATCTGTATTTATCGCAAAAAGCGAACCGGCTTTTTTTGCCTTTATAGCATTTTCCTCATTAAGGTCGAGCCTTAAATAATATGAATTTATCTCAAGAGCTTTGCCGTTTTTGACTGCAGTCTTAATGACTTCATCAATATCCATAAAATAAGGAGCTCTGCTTCCGAAAACCGTTCCTGTAGGATGGGCAAGGACATCTATATGCTTATTGCTGAGCGCTTTAACAAATCTTGACGTATTTGTTGCTGAGTCAAATTTAAATCCCCGGTGGATTGAAGCAAGCGCTATATCAAAATCAGCAATTACTTCAGAAGGATAATCAAGATTTCCTTCTTCATCGATATCTATTTCAGCCCCCATGAGGAACCTGAATTTCTTATTCTGGCT
>JAQVJB010000031.1:6379-17063 GCA_028695395.1 Actinomycetota bacterium
ATAAAACGTTCGCTTCCTATCTTTTCTGCAAGCTTGTATGTATTTTCCAAATCGAGCTTGTCTTTATTAAATTCAGGAAGAAGAAGTATGTCCATATCGCTGACAGCAGCTTTTCTTCTCCGAAGAGAACCTGTTATTCTGATTTTTTCCAGTTCTTTATATCCAGAAAGTTTTTGAAGAACTTTATTTAAACAAATATTAACCTGCCATCTCGGGTACCTGCCTTTGATGCTTTCAAAATAATCTATGCAGAACCTGATCCTTTCCAGATAAACAGGTTTAATATCGGCATTACGGCTTATTTTTATTAAATCATTATTATTATTGAAGAATTCCTTAAGCTCGCCATAAGTTAAAATCCCTAACCTTGAGTAGATGTCAAATACTCTTTTTGCCCCTATGCCGCTAAGCCTTATTATCTTTACGAGCTCTTCAGAATATTTCTCCTTTATTTCTTCGAAAACGGAAATTTTTCCCTGCTCAAAATACTCTTTGGCAAGGCCATAGGCATAATCATCTATTCCTGGCATGCTTTTGATGCTTCCGTCATAAAAAGCATCTGAAATATCATCCTGGTAATCTCTTATAGTCCTGGCTGCCTTGCTTAAATTAATGACTGTTTCTATTTCGCCTTCGCGGTATTTGCATATTTCCGCTATCGTAGTCAGGATTGAAGCTAATTTTAAATTAATCATGTTTTATTTAAATCAGAAAATTTTATAAAATACATCTAATTAGAAAAGTACATCTTTTTAATTAATAGAGCTTAAAACTTATAATAATTTTAAACAAATAATAATTCTTAAATCGAATTTTTTATAAAAAGCAATAAATTAGAAAATTAATAAAAATTAAAAAGCTATATTACATTAATTTAATAATAAATTCTATAAAATAAAAATACTGGATAAAAATGAGAACAGGTACGTTCAACCTCCCTCTTCACGGAGGGAAAGCACCCGGGTGGCTATTTGAAAAAATGAAAAGGCTTGCAAGGCAGATAGTGCTTGTAATAATTGAAGAAAATGGCACGGATGAGCTGATAGAGCGCATATCAGACCCTTACTGGTTTCAGGCTTTCGGTTGCATACTAGGCTTTGACTGGCATTCAAGCGGAGTAACTACAACCGTGTGCGGAGCCCTGAAAGAAGCACTGAGAGGCATTTCATCATATACGGGCATATATGTTGCTGGAGGGAAAGGAGGAACTTCCAGAAAAACTCCTTCAGAAATAGAGGCGGCTTCTGAAAAAGAAGGCAATGATTTCAGCAGGCTTGTGTATGCAAGTAAAATTGTCGCAAAAGTAGACAGCAGTGCTTTGCAGGACGGATATCAGCTCTACCATCACACATTTATTTTTTCAAGAGACGGTAAAAAATGGTGTGTTGTGCAGCAGGGGATGAACAGCGACACAAGATATGCAAGAAGGTACCACTGGCTCAGCAGCAGGATAACAGATTATGTTGTCGAGCCTCACAATGCCATCTGTTGTGATACAAAAAATGACGTTTTAAATCTTGTTGCTCTTGACAGCAGTCCGGCAAGAAAAGTCATAACTGAAATAACTCATCAGAAACCCGAGCAGTTACTAAGAGATATGGCCAGAATCTGTGAGCATGCAGATAATAAAATGATAATGCCGAGAAGACACGATATAAATTTTTCCGATATAGAAAAGAACAGGCTTGCCAAAATATTCCAGTCGACTTATGAGCAGAAACCGCCGGATTTCGAAAAACTTATATCCATGCCCGGAGTAGGCCCCAAAACTGTAAGGTCGCTTGCGCTTATATCCGAGCTCATATATTCCACTCCTTACAGCATTAAAGACCCGGCAAGATTTAGCTTTGCCCATGGCGGCAAGGACGGGATTCCTTATCCGGTCGATAAAATAAATTATGATAAATCAATAGAAGTGCTTTCAAATGCTTTAAAAGAAAGTAAAATAGGAAGAACTGAGAAAATGGAAGCATTTAAAAAGCTTGCTTTGTTTTATTAGAATCAGTAAGGGAAATGGGTTTTAAGATTTAAGGGAAAATGGATAAGAATTCAATTATAAAAGCTCTCGAAGAGATAGCAGTAATGCTTGAACTTAAGAATGATAATCCTTTTAAGATAAGAGCATATAGAAATGCTGCTCACGCGCTCGAGACTGCGGATATAGAAATAAATGAAAACACTAAGATAGATGAGCTCACAATAATTAACGGCATAGGTAAAAGCATTGCTGAAAATATCCTTGAATTTGCGACTGGCAACAATCCGGATTTTTATGACGAACTAAAAGAATCATTTACTCCTCAGATGCTTGAACTTCTTAATATTCCGACACTTGGCCCTAAAAAGGTCAGGTATCTTTTTGACAATCTAGGTATTGCCGGAATAGATGACCTTGAAGATGCCATTGGTTCCAATAAACTTGTAGACCTGCCTAATTTCGGCAAAAAAACCCAGGAAAACATATTAAAAGGAATAAAAGCCCTTAAGAATTATAAGGAGTTCTATCTTTATTCGGAAGCAATCAGCGAGGCGCAGATAATAGTTGAAAAATTAAAAGCACACAAATATATAAAAAGGGCGGATATTGCCGGAAGTCTCCGCAGAAAAAAAGAAACAGTAAAAGATATAGATATTGTTGCCGGAATTGCCAAAAATGCCAGTCCTGATGAAATAATGAATTTTTTTGTTTCGCTTGAGGAAGCCGGTGAGGAAATCTCTAAAGGAGAAACCAAATCATCGGTAAGGTTGAAATCCGGCATAAACGCTGATTTAAGGATAGTTGACGATGATATGTACCCCTATCTTTTACATCATTTTACAGGCAGCAAAGAACATAATACTGCTCTGCGGGGGTTTGCAAAAGATAGAGATATTAAGATAAATGAATATGGAATATTTAAAAAAGACAAGCTAATAAAATGCAGCAATGAAAAAGAAATATACGGTATTTTTAATATGGAATATATCGAGCCTGAGCTAAGAGAAGATAACGGGGAAATAGAGGCTGCTCTTAATGCCGGGTTGCCTGAACTTGTAAAAATGGATGATATCAAAGGGATTTTCCACCTCCATACAACTTTCAGCGACGGGAGTATAACATTAAGGCCGCTCTGCGAAAAGATGATTGATGATGGTTATGAGTATGTGGGAATAACTGACCACAGCCAGTCTGCTTATTATGCCGGAGGAGTTAAATCAGATGCCATTGAAGGATATATTAAAGCAATAGGAGAATTCTGTGCTTCGGATAAACGCATAAAAATATTTAAAGGAATAGAATCAGATATAAGAATTGACGGAAGTCTGGATTATAGCGAAGAAATACTGAAAAAATTTGATTTTATTATTGCGTCAATACATTCCAATTTTACGCTGCCTGAAGAAGAAATGACAAACCGGGTAATAAAAGCTATTGAAAACAAGTACACTACAATTTTAGGACATCCTACAGGACGGATTCTGCTCACAAGGGAACCCTATAAAATCGATATGATTAGAGTGATCAATGCAGCAGCAGAAAACAATGTTGCAATAGAAATAAACGCCAATCCTTTCAGGCTGGATCTTGACTGGAGGCTGTGCAAATATGCGAAGTCTAAAAAAGTAAAGATATTTATATGCCCTGACGCTCATAAGATAGAAGATATTGACAATACCAGGTTCGGAGTAAATATTGCAAGAAAAGGATGGCTGGAGAAAAGTGACATTGCAAATACTTTAAATGCTGAAGAAATGACAAAGTTTTTTAATAATTTAAAAATTTCAAAGAATATTCAATAGTAATAATGAGGGGTTTTAAAAAAAATGGCTAAAAATTACGGAAAATCCTATATGCTGCCTTATAGTTTTGCTATAAAAAATATAGCTAAAATAATAGACAATCTTTCAAAAACTTATCCAGGGGCACTTACAACTTCACTTAATTCAAAAAACCCGCTTCAGCTGCTAATCGCGACAATCCTTGCTGCCCAGAGCACAGACAAACTTGTCAATAAGGTAACACCTGCCCTTTTTGAAAAATATAAAAACGTAAAAGATTTTGCGGAAGCTGATTTGGAAGAACTGCAGGAAGATATTAGATCAACAGGTTTTTACAGAAATAAATCAGTAGCAATAATCAACTGCTGCAGGGATATAATAGAAAAATTCAAGGGCAAAGTGCCTGACAGTATAGACGACCTGGTAAAGCTGCACGGTGTCGGACGCAAGACTGCAAATGTCGTTCTGGCAAATGCTTTTAATAAAGAAGGAATCATTGTAGACACGCACATGCTCAGAATTGCAAATCTTATCGGCCTTACGATAAATAAAGATGCCACAAAGGTTGAATTTGATTTGCAGAAAATAATACCGAAGGGAAAATGGACAGATTTTTCACACAAAATAGTAGAGCATGGAAGAACAATATGTATTGCAAGAAGACCAAAGTGTGATATTTGCCCGATAAATGAATTCTGCAGGTATTATAAGGATAATCTGGAATCATAATAATTTTAATAATCAATATTTTTATTGATTAGGATGACTGTGCTCATCCCTGAAATTATACTTATGCGGTTTGCACTCCATTGTTTCGAACTGGATCGTAGAATGCCCTATATTATAATTGTGAAGAAGTATCTCGTTTATTTTTTCAAGTATGGGATTGCATTCTGAAATAGAAATGTCCTGCCCGACAACAACATGTGCAGTTATATAATTCATATCATCGGTAATTACCCATATATGTATATCATGCAATCCTTTAAGTTCAGGAATTTTTTCCCTTAGCTCTTCTGTCATCTTTTTAATATCTATACCTTTCGGAGTTGTCTCCATTAATATCCTGACGCTGTCTCTTATAAGAAGGAATGCCCAGTATAGGATAGCTACGCATATAAGAATTGAAAATATCGGATCGATAAGATAAAAACCGGTAAAGTAAATTATTACTGCCCCTATAACTATCGCTACAGATGAAGCAGTATCTCCTATCATGTGGATAAATGCGCTTCTTACGTTTATGCTTTTTTTACTTGCACCTGACAGCACTGCTGCAGATGCAATGTTTGCAGCAAGACCTATAATAGAAATGATTATCATCTCCATTACTTTTATTTCACTGGGGTCTATTATTCTTTTAATAGCTTCCCAGACTATGAACCCTGCTACAACCAGTAAAGCTATGCCATTGAACAGGGCTGCAAGAATTTCAACCCTGTAGAAACCGAAACTTTTTTCAGGTGTCGGTTTTCTTGAAGCGAGCAGTATGGCAAAAAAGCTTACAAGAAGTGCAAAAGAGTGAGTAAACATGTGGCCTGCATCGCTGATAAGCGCCAGGCTTTTTGATAAAATTCCTCCTACTATCTCCACAATCATAACAACAACGGTTATTATTATTGTGATAAGCAGCCTTCTCTTCTCCAGATTCCTGTAAGAGTGAGAATGAGGATGATTTTCTTCACTCATATTGTTTCCCCGAGTGTTGATTTTGCAAAAACTGTATGTTTTACTCCTTTTTCAGATTTAATCTTTGATTCCAGTTTTTTAAGTTCTTTTATATTGCCCCTCACTGCAATCATTTCCATACAATTATTATGATCAAAATGAATATGCTGGCTAGCTATTATTAGCTTGAGAAAATCATGCTGAATTGAAATAAGGTTCTGGACAAGCTCTCTTTTATGGTGGTCATAAACTATTATAATCGCACCAGCGACTTCCATATCAGCACTATCCCATTCTTCTTTGACAAGCTTTTCCCTGATAAGGTCCCTGATTGCTTCCGAACGGTTTATATAGTTTTTTTCTTTTATGAGGCAGTCAAATTCCTTTAAAAGCTTTTCTTCTATAGAGACGCCGAACCTGATTACTTTATCCATAAAACTTTATTTCTTTAGTATTGCAAATAAACTTATATGATTTTCCCTGTCAAATGGCATTTTACCGTCATTGCCTGTAAATACTATTTTCTTAAATCCGCAATTTTGTGCAATATTTAAAAATATCCTTTTTTTTAAGGTGCACATTATTGACTGGCTTGCATCAAATAATTCGATTTCATTATCCTCATTTAAAACAGTTACCAGAAAATCTGCTTTTGTTTTTATTTTCCCATATTCGAAGTGGCGATGAAATATATATTTTTTATTATCTTTTATCAGTATTTTGGGAGGATAATATCTGTTTTTTTCTATGACTGACTTTTCAAAATTAATGAATTGAAAAACAGCAATGCCATTCTTGGGAAGTTTTTTATAGGTAGCTTTTAATGCAGCTTTTACATTTTTTCTTGTTTCAAGCAGCGAAAGAGTGTTTCCAAGGCAGGTAATTGCGCCCAAATTTTCTATTTTAAGATTTTCAATATCTCTGAAGCCGCCTTTTTTTATAGTCACATTAGGAGATTTTATTACATGTGATTTCGCGTAATCAATCATTTCCTGCGAGGGATCTATTGCAAATACTTTCTCTGCAATTCCAGCAAAAAGTTCTGCATGCCTGCCGGTTCCGCACCCGATATCCAGGACTGCCTTTACTTTATTTTTATTAAAAACCCTAGCAAAAAAATCTTTTTCCTGCTTGAACCTGTTTTCCCAGTTTACCTGCTTGTCATAAAGCTCTGCTGTAAATTTAAAATTAACTTTATTTTGCATCTAGACCAAAAAACTTCCAAATAAATAATGATTAATAATTAATCAATGGATACCTTAATAATTAATCATTTTAGCACCATATTTACAAGTTAATAATATTTTTTAAAAAAGAATTTTATACAGCGCCGTAAGGTCCAAGCTTTATTGACTTTATTTTATCCATGAAATCACTGTTAATTTTTGCCCATTGCTTCTGGACCATATTGGATTTTATAACAATGAGTCCGTTCATCACATTTTTTTCAAAAGCAAAGCTTAAAGCTCTGTAATAAGAGTATATGTTTGAAAGCACATCGATAGACACTTTTGCCTGAAGATCCCAGGGAGCAATAAGATTCGGCTGATGCACTACGTGATGGCCATCATAAAGATACCAGTTTTCAGGCCCGTCAAATATAATCCTTCCCTGCTTCTTTAAATCATCATATATTTCAGTCCCCGGAAAAGGAGTAAGTATCAGCACCTGGACAGTATCTATCTTCTTTTCAATAATAAAGCTCATCGTCTTTTTTATCGAATCTATGTCATCATTTTCAGAACCCAGAACAAACATGCCGTGTATGCCGATGCCGTGTTTATGGAAAACATTTATAGCTGTTTGAATTTCCTCTACGCTCTGGCTTTTATTATACTCTTCAAGAGTTTTCGGATTTACAGATTCTATCCCTGCCATTATTCTTTTACACCCGGTTTTTGCCATAAGCTCTACCAGCTCTTCATCTTCAGAAAGATCAAGGCGTTCCTGCGAAAACCAGGTGGGCATTTTTATTTTTTCATCTATAATCTTATTTAAAAGCTTTTTGACTCTTGATTTGTTTGCTGAGAAATTATCGTCATAAAAAAAGATTCTCTTTGCTTTTGTCCCTTTGAAAATGTTTATAAGATATTTTATTTCATTAAATACATTCTCTACGCTTCTGTATCTGTATTTCCGGCCAAATAATTTGATGACAGTGCAGAATTTGCATCCGAAAGGACATCCCCTTGAAGTCTGTATCGGTATATAATTTATCGCTTTGTAATTTTCAACCAGTGTCCAGTCCGGAAACGGAAGTTCGTCAAGATTGTTTAAAAATTCCCTGTCCGGGTTATGGATAAAACTTTCCCCCATCTTAAATGAAAGCCCTTTGATATCATCAAGATTTTGTTCCCCGTCAAGAGCTTTTATCAATTCGATTATAGTTGTCTCCCCCTCGCCTCTTACAACATAATCGGCACCCATCTTGAGAGATTCTTCAGGCAGAAAAGATGGATGAGGACCACCCATCACTATTGGTGCAGAAGGATTTACTTTTTTTATTTCACTGATTATTTTATATGACCTTGTTGATGTTGGCGTAACTGCTGAAATACCAATAAGGTCAGCTTTTTTTATTTCATTATAGTCAATTGATGCAAAATCTTCACAATAGATTTTTATATCATATCCCATCTTATTAAGAATCGTTCCGATGAGAACGACTCCTATCCTGGGAAGTTTGGCAGCACTGAATATGTTTAAACCTGCTGTCTTTGATTCGAGAAGAACTATTTTTTTTATTTTCTGCAATGTCCGACTCCTTTTTCATTATTTTATTCCATAAATTTTTTTATATAAAACTTACTAATATTAGACAGGTCTGAAAATCAAATGTTTCATCAATACAAGCTTAATAAAATAATCCATGATAAAAGAATAAAATAAAAAAGGCAGTTCTGGTGTTAGAAAATACATGGAGAATTTAAATTTATTTTAATATAATAATCATTGAATCAATTCAAAATAAAGATGGATTTTTGATTATAACTTCCTCTATATGAAAGATATTTAAATTATTAATAATAATTTATGCATATGTAAAAATAGCTTTTAGCGTCAGCTTATATAACTATGAGGGGAAGAATGGATAAGAAAATATTTGTAATCCAGAAGCATGAAGCAAAAAATACTCATTTTGATTTCAGGCTAGAAATAAATGGTTCCCTGAAATCATGGGCAGTACCCAAAGGTCCTTCTATGGATCCGGCACAGAAACGCCTTGCGATTGAAACCGAAGACCATCCCATGAGCTATGCGGATTTCGAAGGAGTTATCCCTGAAGGAGAATATGGCGCCGGGACTGTGGCAATCTGGGATTCAGGGACATATGAAAACAGGTCAGAAATCGATGGCAAAAATGTCGGTATCGATGAAGCATATGAAAAGGGAAGAATAAAAATTAATCTTGCCGGCACAAGAATGAAAGGATTCTGGGCTTTGATAAAAACAAAATACATGGGTAGGGATAATCAGTGGCTGCTGATAAAAGAAAGAGATAACTCTGGATGATACCTATATTTATATTTTTATGATATAATTATTTTTTTATAATATAAAGTACTTGGATTCCGAAAGTTTTTAATTATATTTTTTAATTTTTTAATATATTCTTAACACTGAAACATTTCATTTTTGAATCCCTATTTTGATATCTTTTTAGAAGTTTTCTGCTAACCATCTATTTTATATTAAAATCAATAAATTTTTGTTCATATGAGCAAATATAAAAGGATGGTAATGCGTATGAAAATTTTACTTATTTCTCCGGAATATGAAGATACGTTCTGGAACCTTAAAAAAGTGCTGAGAATACTAGGAAAAAGAGCAGCATATCCGCCTCTTGGTCTTCTTACTGTAGCCGGACTGCTACCTGAAGAATGGGACAGGAAGGTAGTAGATCTTAATTGTGAAAAATTAACCAATGAAGCTATTAAATGGGCTGACTTCGTTTTTATAAGTGCAATAGTCGGACAGAAAAATTCTACAAAACAGATAATAGAAACAATCCATAAAATAGGAAAACCTATTGTGGCAGGAGGTCCTCTTTTTACAACAGGATGGGAGGAATTCTCAGGCAAGGTCGAACATATTTTTATCGGTGAAGCAGAAAATACCTTCCAGGAATTCATAAATGATGTAAAAAATAATTCACTTAAAGAATTTTATGAAAGCAAATCATTTCCTGAAATAAGCAAAGCTCCTATTCCGAAATGGGAACTTGTTAATTTCAGATATTACAATTCGATGGCAATACAGTTTTCAAGAGGATGCCCGTATAATTGCGAATTCTGTGATGTAGTTCATCTTAATGGCAAAAATCCTCGATTAAAGGGTGTTGACCAGCTTCTTGCAGAACTGGATTCTCTTTACCAGGCTGGCTGGCACGCAGCGATATTTTTTGTTGATGATAATTTTATAGGCAATAAGGGAAGGCTTAAAAAAGAATATCTTCCTGCATTAATTGAATGGCAGCAAAAGAGAAAGTATCCTTTTACTTTCAGCACCCAGGTTTCAATCGATCTTGCTGATGATCCCAAACTTATGAGAATGCTTACGGAAGCCGGGTTTGCTACTGTCTTTATAGGAATAGAGACACCTAACACCGAGAGCCTTATGGAATGCGGGAAAAGACAGAACCAGGACAGGGATATGGTTCAGTCAGTTAAAGCTATACAAAATATGGGTATAGAAGTAAACGGCGGATTTATCATTGGTTTTGACAGTGATGAATCTTCTATATTTGAAAATCAGATAGAATTTATACAAAAAAGCGGTATCGTGACATCTATGGTAGGCTTGCTGAATGTATTTCCAAAAAGCAGGCTTCATGAAAGGCTTAAACAATCAAACAGGCTTATTGACCCGGATGATAACACTTCTGAAATTTCATCACTTAATTTCATTCCTGTAATGGACAGCAATCAGCTTATAAAAGGATACATGGATGTAGTCTCAACGATATACTCGCCAAGCCATTACTATCCAAGGATTAAGACGTTTTTAAGGGAGTTCAATCCTAGAAGAATCAATACGCTTACCCTGCGCTTTTATCATATAAGAGCATTATTTGCTTCCATCTGGGTTCTTGGAATGATACAGACAGGCAGACATTATTACTGGCAGCTCCTGCTCTGGACTTTATTCAGAAGACCCGGGCTTATTCCTTATGCAATAGGACTGCCATTGGGACTTATTCATTTCAGGTCTCTTTCATGGGTGAAACAATACGATGCATATTTCAGGGCAATATAAA
>JAQVJB010000128.1 GCA_028695395.1 Actinomycetota bacterium
CTCCCCGTTGCTGAAACAACTGCATTATGTATGGATGTGGCAAACTGGCTCGAACCTGCACCTCCGTTTGTGCTCCAGTAAGTTTCCACTCCCTGTGCAGCTGTATTTATTGAAGAATTACAATGAATAGAAACAAGAAGGTTTGCTCCACTCGCATTTGCCGTTTTTATTACATCGTCAAGACTCATCCCTGTATCGTTTGTCCTCCGCATAATTACGCTGTAACCCGCACCTTCAAGAACAGCTTTTGTCTTTAATGCAATTGCAAGATTTACATTCTTTTCCTGATATCCATTCTGGATACATCCAGGATCCGAACCACCATGCCCTGGATCTATAAAAACCGATATTGTCCCGGCATTTAATTCTTTAATTCCAAAATTAGCAAATATAATTGTAAATATAAAAATGAAAATAATAGAAAGAAATAAAAATTTTTTCAGCTTGCTTTCATTTGTCTGGAAAACTCCTGTACTGCTTTTATTCCTTGTGCTTGCTAATATTTTTTTAAATTCCATAATTATTTCCTTTTTTTATAATTGTTATTATTTTTTTTAATAATTATCAAAAACTTATAATTTTTAAATTTTAAAAATCTATAAAAATAAAATAATTCAAAATCAGTCATTCTTTTTAATCAGGCTTGCATCCCTGTAAAAAGGTCCGCTTAAATCCATCTGTCCGAAAGTATCAGCTTTCTTCCCGTCGAAATGAAAGGTGACAGTATTTATTTCAGGAAATTCAGTCATAGTATTTACAATTGAATATATAAGCAGGATATCAACAGAATGACTTTGGAACCTATCATCAATAAAACTTTGCGATAGATCTATATCTATATTTGCGTCTTCCTCGGTAATTTTATTTACTTTTGCAGTATCCGGAATCAGTTTTATAAGCCCTGGAGTAATAGGAGGTTTCATAAGCTCTATAAATGCTTCAAAATATTTATGGGAACCTTTTATCATTCTTTCCTCGCCTACAAGATAAATTGCTTCTGCCCCTGCATAATAAACTCTGATAGTCAGGCCTTCTTTTGTTGTAGAAGTCTCTGTTTCATTAGTAGTTGAAGAGGTATCAGGCTCATCAGTATTTTCATTTTCAATAGATGATGTTGTATTCTCATTATTTTCAGTACTTTCCGGATCAGTAGTTTCTGTGTCTTCTACAGACTCCTGCGCCGAAGATTCAGTGCTACTCTCTACGTCTACTTTAGTCGTTGATGAAGATGAAAGCATGCTGCATGAAGAAATAAAAGTAAGTGATAGAAGCAAAGCAAACAATAAAGTTAGAACTTTAAAGGAATTTCTAGGTTTTAAACACCAGAAAGAAGTTTTCTCAAACTTTTTTATATTCATTTTTATTAAATTACTTCTATGATAAGGCTATGATATTACTTTTTTATTACTACAAATTAAAGCTATATTGAAACTAATTACAAATTTTTAATCACAAAAGGAATAATTTTTTATATAATTGCATAAATAATTAAATATGTCAACAATGGCAATTAAAATTTATTTATAAATTATTTAATAAAAACATTAAGTAATTTAGCATGATTTTCAGTAAATATTTTCAAAAGTAAACAATTCCTGAGATTAAAAAGATAGGAATCAAAAATTATCCGCCCATTAATACGCACTAGTAAGCACCTTTACGAAAAATAACTGCAGGTATTGTCTTTAGAATAATTATCAAATCCATTCCTATAGACCAGTTCTGGATATAGTAAAGGTCAAGGCGTGTCATTTCTTCAAAATTTAAATCACTTCTTCCGCTTATCTGCCATAAACCGGTAATTCCCTGTTTAACGTCAAGCCTTTTTAGCTGCCAGTCTGCATATTCTTCCACCTCTGCAGGTATCGGAGGCCTCGGACCGACGATACTTAATTCACCCCTTAGAACATTTATTATCTGGGGAACCTCATCTATTGAAAATTTTCTTAAAAACCTGCCGACTCTGGTAACCCTTGGGTCATTCTTCATTTTAAACAATGGGCCTGAAGCTTCATTAAATTCTTTTAATTCCTCAAGTCTTTTATCTGCATCTATATACATTGTCCTGAATTTATAAATATAAAACTCTTTGCATTTCTTTGTATAACGTTTTTGTTTGTAAAAAACCGGACCTTTTGAATCAATTTTTATAAATAAGCCCACTGCAAGGTAAATAGGTATGAAAAGTATAAAAAATATAATTCCCAGAAAATAGTCAATAAGATTTTTTAAAAACAGATTAATCCCGAAAAACCCTATATTTGCTACCTGCATCAGTGGGATACCGCTTATTTCCCTTACTGCCAGCCTTTTGATTGAAAACTCAAAAAACCCAGGGAAAAGCATTATCGATAAATCCAATCCCTTTAAATGCTCAATAATGTCGAGCGCCTCAAAATATTTATATTCCAATCCGGAAATTATCACTCTTTGTATATTGTTTTTAAGAACCACTTCCTTGATATCTTCGGTATAACCAAGTATATTGAACGACTTCGCATAATCATGGTGTTTTTCAATCCTATCTTTATGGTCTATATATCCGGCTATTTTATATCCCCAGAAAGACCTTCTTTCAAATGTATCTTCTATTCTCTTTCCATTCTCACCGATTCCCACAATAGCAGTTTTCCCATTAATACCTATCTTATTCAATATCAGCTGGGTAAAATATTCTATCAATAACCTGCTGATAAGAACCGATATAATACTGAAAGCTATCAATAGCAATAACCATATCCTTGAAAAAGTATATCTGTTAAATAAAGTACCCATTAAGATAATAATTACTATATTTATTACTAGAGACCTTACAATCCTGTAAGCATAATTGGAGCCTCTGTATATATTGTCCCAGTTATATAATTTTGAAATTAGGAATATAAATACTGCAAGCAAAATGAATATTATTGAATAAAGAACATACTTTTCGTCTAATGTAAAAGATAATTCGTTTTCACCGAATAACCTTGTATAAAATCTCAAGTAATATGCATAATAAAAACTGAAACCCAGAAAAACAACATCGTTTACAAAAAGCAATATCCCATATGCTATTTTCTTTTTTAGCCTTGAAAACTCTTTTGCTATTTTTAGATTTTCACCTATCCCGAAATAATAATTGCTTATATCGCCTTTTTTTTCTTTAAACTTTTCTCTTGAGATAATTGCAATGATTCCTCTTATTGTGACAATGAACAATACACTAAAAGAAAAGAAAAGCGCAAACCAGATTCTTGAGAACATAAAATCTACAAAAATAATCCAGAATATAACGAACAGTGATGAAGCAATAATTATTGAAATAAGTATCCTGAAATAATATGTAGGCCTCAGATATATCCTGTTCGGCCTGTAAAGACCGAATAAAGCTATTATTGCCAGTGCTCCGGCAATGAAGATTATTGCTGAAGCCAGATAAGTTTTATTAATAGTATTGGCAAAAAGAATATCGCTGAATATTTTTGTGTAGAATCTAATATAATAAGATAAAACAGCGGCAGCAGAAAGTGCAAATATATCTGCAAAAACAAGGATAAGCGTATAATGGAAAATATTCTTTTTTTCAAAAAGATAATAGCCTAAATTTTTCTTAATCATATAAGGGTATATTTTTATATTTTGTTAATCAGGTTTAAATTATATTACCTTTTAATAAAAAAGTTACAATACTCAATTATTAATTCTTCTTTTTAAATCAATCCTTAAAATCAACAGCTCCTATCATTACCCCAAGCCTTCTTTCGTCCTCTCTAATGCTTGATTCACTGGGGCTCCAGTCTCTTGAGCACACCAGGGTCGCGTTAAATCTTCCCATATCGTTTTGTGGGAGCTTGATTGTTATTTTATGCCATTTATCATCATTTAATCTGATTTCAGTCATCAAA
>JAQVJB010000129.1 GCA_028695395.1 Actinomycetota bacterium
AAACTCCCGCCTTAAACCATGTGCTTAGTGATTCATAAGTTACATCCACTCCTCCAGTCGGCATTATAGATGTCCAGGGAGTCGGGCCTTTTACCGCCTTTACAAAAGCTGGACCTCCTACCTGTGCTCCGGGAAATACTTTGCAAATCTCTACTCCATATTTTTCCGCTGCATGTATTTCCGTTGCACTTCCACATCCGGGCATATAAGGTATTTTTCGGCTATTACAAATAAGAGCGGTTTCTTTATCAAAAACAGGTCCGACTACAAAGTTTGCTCCATAAGAAATGTAAGCGGCAGCAGTAGGAGCATCTATTACTGAGCCCACTCCTAGAATTGCCTGGGGATAATTTTTAATAAGATGCTTTTCTATTTCCTTAAAGACATCAACAGCCATATCTCCCCTGTTTGTCATTTCGATACACGCGGCACCTCCTTCAAAAAGAGCAGAAGCAATATTTTTTGCTGCTTCTTCGTCAGGGGTATAAAAAACAGGAACTATGCCTATTTCTATCATCTTATTTAAAGTTTTCAGCCTGCCAAATCTTGCCATATTTTTCTCCTTTGAAAAATTTTTATAATTTTTTTAATTCGTCTGCTATCTTCTTTGATGCAGCATAAAATATTCCGACATCGACTGAATAAGATATATATCTCACCCCGGCATTTATCCATTTTTTAGCACTTTCGGTATTATCACAGAAAGTTCCGACAGTTATGTTTTTTTCTGCACACTTTGCGGTTATTTTTTTCATTGCATTTTCAACCGGCGGGTCATCTACTTTTCCGGGTATGCCAAGAGACTGTGAAAGGTCATAGGGACCGATGAATAATATATCAAAACCTCCGTAATCAATTATCTCATCTATATTTTCAAGACCTTCTTTTCCTTCTATCTGTATTATGTTTATTGTCTTATTTGAATTTTTAAAATATTCATACTGATCTGTTGCAGAATAATCTGCAGCTCTTACAAACCGGCACATTCCTCTGCTTCCTTCAGGAAAGAATTTTGAATACTGTCTTGCCGTCGTAATATCTTTTTTTGTTTTAATATGAGGTATCTGAACACCTCCTGCCCCCAGATCAAGAACATTACTGATTAAATTATTATCTCCTTCTTTTATCCTTACAACAGGCAGAATATTTACCAGTTGGGAAGCTCTGATAAGGTTTGACAAATTTAAAAGGTTATTGGGACCGTGTTCCATATCAAGTATTACAAAGTCAAGCCCTGCATGGCCCATGCATTCAATAAAAGCCGGATCTGTAGTTTTCGAAAAGAAACCAAAAACAGGTCTTTTACTGATTTTATCATTAAAATTTAAAATAATATCTTTCATATCAGCCTTTCAGGTTATATATTCTTAAATAATTTGTTTTAATATTTTCCGTAAAGATGCGCTGCTTCAAAAAGAGCAAGTATATTTGAAGGAGGAACTTCAGGTTGGATATTATGTATTTGATTGAAAACAAGCCCCCCGTCTTTCCCAAGTATTTTCATATTTTGTCTTACATGTTCCTTTATCTTTTCGGGGCTTGCTTTTGGAAGGATTTCTCTTGTATCGCAGCAGCCTCCCCAGAATATCAGATCTTTTCCATAATTCTTTTTCAATATTTCAGGATCCATGTTTTTTGCTGATATCTGTACCGGATTTAATATGTCAAGCCCGGCATCTATAAGATCAGGCAGCAACTCTGATACCGAGCCGCAAGTATGAAGAAAAACCTTGCAGTCACTTTTCTCATGGACAATGCTCCACATCTGGCTGTGTCTTTTTTTAAAGTATTTTCTATAAATTTCTTGCGGGAAAAACGGCCCCAGCTCGCTTCCCATATCATCGGCAAACATTATTACACTGATTTTATCTGCCACAAGTTCAAGTACCCTGTTTAATTTCTTTACATAATCGTCCATAAGAGTATCAAGAAATCTGTTTACCCCTGACTGGTCAAGATACAAGTCACATAAATAGTTTTCCATTCCTCTTATGCTAAAGCCGCTTTCAACAAGATTACCTCCAAAACGCAGGACAATTGCATAGTCTGTGTTCTCATAAAGCTTATTTATGCTGTTTTTAAATAGCTCCGCCTGCTTTTTATCAAATAAATCAATACTTCCCGGAGGCGGCGTGGTATAGGCCCAGACATCTTTATCAAAGTCAGACGGATCGATTTTTTCAGGAATTTTTTCACTGTTCCCATAAACCCAGTAAATCTGGTCAACATATAATGATGATTTCGGCATTTTGCCAAGAATGATCCCATCATCATTTTGTATTATTACATTCCCGTTTTTATCTTTTAATACATTAAACCAGGAAGGGATTAAGCATTTTGATCCATTATTTAATACAAATTCCTTCCAGAAATCTTCTGACTCATAAAAAGCTTGTCCTGCATCAATAAAATCGACATTAAATAACTTAAGTATTTCGCTTTGAGGGTATGCAAGCTGCTGGACCATATCGTACATCCGAGGTAGAGCATTAGGTTCCTTATTTGAATTAATTTCTTTTATAAGACGGTTATAAGCTATGGTGGTTATCCCACTTGTCCTGGTACTACCGAAATCAATAGGAGCCCTGTCAGGTATCTTATGATTTAAAGTTATTTTTACTCTTTCTCTTGAATCCACTTCTTTTTTAAAAAAATATTGATAAAAATCTTTACATGACAAAATAAATATCACAGAAAAATGGATATTTTTAATCAGGCAAGAAGACTACATTATATTTCTTTAATATATTATTCCCTGTAATTATTGCTTGCAGCTGCCATTATCTTTTCTTCAGTCGCCTGACTGGATGGAAATACTTTAATAAGGCTACCTTCATAAAACACAGCAACTCTGTCACACATACCAAGCAATTCATTCATATCACTGAAAACAACTACAATTGCAATTCCTTTATTTGCCAGGTTTCTAAGAGAACGATAAATGTCTTCTTTGGTACCCACATCTATCCCCTGCGTAGGCTCATCAAGTAAAAGTATTTTAGGTTCATGTATCAGCCATCTTGCAAGAATGCTTTTTTGCTGGTTGCCCCCGCTTAAGAACTGTATTTCCTGTTCTCTTCCTGATACAGAAATATTAAATTCCTTTATTTTGGAATCCACAATACTGTTCTCTTTTCTGGAAATAACTACTCCGGAATTCTGGTAATCGCCTATTGTTGCAATTGATATATTTTCCTTTACTGAACGATTCAGAAAAAGCATCTCGGTACGTCTGTCGCTTGAAATATAATTTATACCCATTTTTATTGATAAAGATGGATTGGTTTTATGATACTGCAAATCGTTAAATTCAAATTGACCGCTTGCCAAAGGGATATTTCCAAAAATAGAATTCAATAAAACAGTCTGGCCCATACCTATAAGGCCTCCTATTCCTAGAATTTCTCCCTTCATAATATCAAGCGAAACATTATGCAGCTTATCTTTTACACTTATATCTTTTAAAGATAGCATTACATTTTCTGAAAGCGATTTTCTTTTTTCAGGAAAGGTATTGGAAAGCGTCCTTCCAACCATATTATTTATAAGCTCATCCTTGCTTATATCACTTACATTGCTTGTTTTTACAAGAACTCCATCCTTAAGTATGGATACCCTGTCCGCTATCCTGTATATCTCATCAAGTCGATGGGAAATATAGACTATCGTTATGTCTTTCTTTTTTAAATTATCAATTATACTAAATAATGTATCAACTTCACTCTCAGAAAGCGTAGCTGTCGGTTCATCAAGTATTATAAGTTCAGAACTTGATGTCAGTACTCTGGCAATAGCAACAAACTGCTGCTGATCTATTGATAACTGGTTTACAGGTATGTTTAAATCCAGTTTGATGCCAATATCATCAAGTATCTTGCGGCA
>JAQVJB010000130.1 GCA_028695395.1 Actinomycetota bacterium
ATTCCTGAAGAAGTAATTATTAAATATATTTTTTCCCAAGCTCATCTGCCCAGTTTTCAGGAAATCTTTTATAATAATATTTATTTTCACGATTCCCGATTTTCCAAAAGGCAGAGCGCATTAGCGAAGGCAACCCTATAAGTGGAAGATATAGCCACCCGAGCCAAATAGATTGAATGCTGTGGCCATATTCATGGATAATTGAACGCCTGCTTTTTATGGAGTTTATATCAAGAAGATATGATTCTATTTTATTAAGTATTACGATACTTGAGAGAGAAATGCCTCCCGGAAATTTTTCAACAAAATAAATATCAACATCCTTATATCTTAACCTCTTCTTTTTACTCCTCTTAAAAGACAAAAAAAGCAAAAATAAAAGTCCGAGTAAAAACTGAGGTAACTCCCATAATATTAATAATTTTCTGACCCAGTATTTTTTTATCATTTCAGCACATTATTTTATAAATTCAAACTCTTATAAAAATTTAAATCCCTTTAAAATCCAAATTCCTTTAACCGATAAATTAATGCAATAAGAGCCAATACGTAAAATTGATAGGAACCAGTTAGCTAAAAAAAGCAATCAGTTAATTAAATCAATAGTAATTAATAAATCACATTAACAGCAATCAATTAATTAAATCAATAATAATCAATAAATAATAGCAACAGTAATCAATTATATAATTATAATAATGTTAATTCAGGAAATTAAAATAGTTTTAATCTTAAATAGCAGTATTATAGTAATGTTATTCTGTTTTTACCAAGTGTTTTGCTCTGCAAGAGAGCTTTGTCGGCTATGTTTATTATTTCGTTAAAAGCCCTATCATTTTTCTTGATTGATATGCCCATGCTTACTGTAAATCTTTCAAAATAACATTTTGCAGGAAGCGGTTTCTCTTCAAGATTATTCTGGATTTTCTGTGCTATGCGCAATGCTTCTTCTTCTCCGGCTTCAATCGGAGATATGATAAACTCATCTCCACCGTATCTTCCTTTTATATCAAGAGACCTTACAGATTGATTGATTATTTTTGCAATAAATTTTAAAGCCTCATTTCCGACGGGATGCCCCTTGATGTCGTTTATCTTTTTAAAATCATCTATATCAAACATAATGATTGAAAAATCCTTTTTAAATCTTTTTGCAACCTCAAATTGTTTATGCATTTCTTTAAAAACCCCATTGTGATTTAGAAGACCGGTAAGGCTGTCATGTGACGCTATATCCTGCAGTTTTTCATTTGCGCTTCGGAGATTTCCAGCAAGCAAAGTCAGTGGCTCTATAAGGTTTGTCCTGATTAAAAGCATATAAAAGAAAATATATGAACCTATTTTAAGCAGATGCCCGATAGTATTGTAGATTCCATAATCATCATGGTATAAAGTAAATAAAAACTCACTTATTATGAAAAAAGCAATCGACGCAATTACATAATAATAACCTTTTTTACCCAGCTTTTCTCTGTTTAGTGAATAAAATATAATGGAAAGCAGAAGTATAAATATTATTATGTATTCCATTATTTTTTTAAACGATGTAAGGCCCTGCCCCTCGATAAAAGTGGTCGGGAATATTCTTAAAATGAGGATAAATAGAACTGATAAAATAAAATAAGCAGAAAAACCTGAAGCAATAAATATCTTGCATCTTTTGGTTACGATTAAATTAATAATAAATGCACCTGCAAGAAGCCCTACTGCCTGCACAAACCTTGCACTTATCCAGAGCTGCGAAGCAATATTAGTACCGCCTATTGGAAGTATATTCATACCCTTAAAAGTAATTGTATGCAGAAAATCCAGGATAGCGCTTGTAAAAAATGTAGTTCCTATTAAAAGAATAAAAACATTAGAAGTGATATTGATAGTATTTATAGCAATTACGAATACAAAAATCCCTATTGACATTGCTAAAAATTCAACAATCAGGTGATAAAGGAGAAAATTGTATAGCGATAAAAAATAAAGCCCTATGGCAGCCAGAAATGCGATTATGGAAAAAACAGGTATTGCTAATTTTTTATTATTCATTTCACTTTAAAAATAATAACTCTTATTATGGGAAGCAATTCTAATAAGAAACATATTAATTATTTTAATCAATATAAGTACTATATAAAAAAAATAAAATAATTAAAACCGTTTGAATATTTTTAAGTAAATTATTTTAAATAAAATTAAATTTTAAATCAAAAGTATTAATTTATAATAGTTGTTAGTTAGCTGTACTAATTATTATTTAATTAGCGATTATTAAATAATTTTATCTGTTCAGCTTTTTCATTTAGGTAGGTCCATCTTTCCATTTTTACAGAAAGTTCTTTCTGGAGTTTTTCATGTTTTTCGTTTAATTTCTTTATCCTGACATGATCCGCCCAGCTGTCTTGCATTTCTTCCGTTATTTTCTCCAGGTCTTTTTCAATTTGTTCAATTTCTTTATCTATTGTGTCAAATTCCCTGGTTTCCTTATAAGTGAATTTAGGTTTTGTTTTAAATAAATCTTCTTTCCTGCCGGCAACTTTCTGGCTTGCCTTACCTGATATTTCTGGCTGCCCTGGCTTTATTGGCTTTGCTGGCTGGCCTGGTTGAGGTGATTGACCGGGGTGGACCGGCTGAGCTGATTGACCTGACGGCTCCAGTTGACCTGACCAAATTGGCTGAGCTGATTGACCTGACGGCTCCAGTTGACCTGACGGTTCCGGCTGTGCTGACCAGATCGGCTGACCTGGTTTGCCTGATTGTGCCGGCTGGCCATAATTTGATGACTCTCCTGATTTTACTGAACGGCCTGTCTTATCTGAATTTTCTGTTGGTGACAAATTGCCGGTACCGCTTTTTGAAAATTGTTTTGTCTTTTTCTGGCTTACGGCTTTTTGCTTGCCATTAAGTATGCTTTTATTATAGGTCTCGACGCTTGTAAAAAATTCAACTTTTCCATTTCCCTTTACAGCGATAAGCCTGTCCGTTGTTTTTTCAAGAAAATATCTGTCATGTGAGGAAATCAGGACCACGCCCCTGAAATAACTTAGGTATTCTTCAAGAACTTCAAGCGTCTGTATGTCAAGATCGTTTGTAGGCTCATCGAGAAGAAGCACATTCGGTTTTTCCATGAGTACCTTTGCAAGAAGAAGCCTTCTTTTTTCACCGCCTGAAAGATTTTTAATAAGGCTGTAACGCTGCACATCATCAAAAAGGAATTGTTCAAGCATGCGGGCAGCCGACATAGTCCTGCCGTCTTCAGTTTCAACATACTCAGCGGTTTCCCTTATATAATCAATTGCCCTGATGTCAGGATTAAGTTCTGTATTTTCCTGGCGGTAATATGCAATTTTTACTGTTTCTCCCAAACTTATATTACCATTATCTGGAGAAAGTATTCCTGCTATCAGATTAAGAAAAGTTGTCTTACCGGCACCATTGGGGCCCACAATCCCAATGCGGTCATCAGGACTTATTATCGTGCTGAAATTTTTTATGATGCTCTGGCCATTAAAAGATTTTGAAATATTATTTATCTCGATTGCCTTTTTGCCCAGGCGGGTATAAGCTACCGGAATTTCAATCTGTTCTTTTGATATTGCAATCTCAGATTTTTTAATTTCCTCGAAACGCTGTATTCGTGCTTTTTGCTTTGTTGTTCTTGCCTTTGCTCCCCGGCGTATCCATGCAAGTTCACTCATATAAAGCCTTCTTCTTTTCTCCTCAGTAGCAGCCAGAAGTTCTTCGCGCTGAGTCTTTTTCTCAAGAAAATATTCGAAATTACCATCATATGAGTATAATTTCGCTTTATCTATTTCAATGATACGGTTAACGATACGGTTTAAAAAATAACGGTCGTGCGTAACAAGAAGCAGGGCACCTTTGCGCTGTGA
>JAQVJB010000032.1 GCA_028695395.1 Actinomycetota bacterium
CAGATCGATTCTATTCTCATATAGAGCTTTACCGATAATAGCCCCCTTTACTCCTGAGCTCTCCAGCTCTTTGAGGTAATAGATATCTTCGATTTTACTTATTCCGCCTGCAATATATACATTAAGACCTGTTGAATCAACAAAATCCTTTATTATCTTTCTATTTATTCCCTCAAGAGTACCGTCTTTTGAAATATCCGTTATGATTACCTCTTTAATCCCTGATTGGAAAATGCTTTTACCGAAATCAATTACACTGTAACCAGATTTGTAAAGCCATCCTTTTTTAAGGATTATGCCATCTTTATTAAAATCAAGGCTTATTATGATTTTATTTTCAGATAATCTGATAGCTTCTGCAATAAAATCAAAATCTTCCAAAGCTTTAGTAGATATTATCAATCTATCGATTCCTTTTTCAATAAGTAACTGGATATCTTTAAAAGTCCTTATCCCGCCGCCATATTCCAGATTTATATCAATATTTTTTTTAATAAGTGCTGCAGTCTCCATATTGACAGGTTTACCTTCTTTTGCACCATCAAGATCAATAAGATGTATCCATTTTGCACCCATATCCTTCCATTTCGCAGCTGTTTCAAGCGGAGAATAAGGATAGTGGCTGACTTTTTTATAATCGCCCTGAAAAAGTCTTACACATTTTCCATTGATGATATCTATTGCCGGTATTATTTCCATAATCAAATATTAACAAATTCCAAAAAATTCTGCAGGACTTTCATTCCTGCCGCACTGCTTTTTTCAGGATGAAACTGTACTGCAAATATATTATCTTTTTCTATGCTTGCTGTTAAATTTATACCATGTTCTGTAGTGCTGCTTACTATTTTGTTTTCTTTACACATTACATAATATGAATGAACAAAATAAAAATTAATAAAATTTTCCATACTTTTAAAAAGCTTACTGTCAGATTTAACTATATTTATCTGATTCCATCCCATATGAGGTATTTTTACGCCATTTGAGGGTATCTTTATTATCTTACCTTTAAATATACCCAGACCTTCATGTAATCCCTGCTCGCTGCTATTCTCAAAAAGAAGCTGCATCCCAAGGCATATTCCCAGAAATGGTTTGCGCTTAATCTCTTTTTTTAATATATCAACAAGCTTATAATACTGTAGATTTTTCAAAGCATCACCAAAAGAACCTACTCCTGGCAAGACTATTGCTGAAGAATTGCTGATTATTGTCGGATTATTTGTTACTTCTACACAGCCTCCCAGTTTTGTAAATGCATTTGAAACACTTTTAATATTCCCGGCATTATAATCTATTATCGCAATATATTTCTTTAACATAGTTATTTTTTAACTTTTCAGCATCCCCTTCGTAGATGGAATATCATTTCCGCCAGTAAGCCTTGATGCAATTGAAAGTGCTTTACCGAAAGCTTTAAAAATAGCTTCTATTATATGGTGAGGATTTATACCAGAATTTTTTTTTATATGAAGATTTATAAAGGAATTGCTCACAAGTGCTTCGAAAAAATCTTTTACTATGACTGATTCAAAATCTTCTATCATTTCATATGGCATATCTGCATCAAATCTTAAAAAAGCTCTCCCTCCCAAATCAATAGAAACAGTTACCTGAGCTTCATCCATAGGTAAAATGAAAAAAGAAAATCTTTCAATGCCCTTCTTTTCCCCAAGGGATTCATTAATAGCCTTTCCAAGACATATGCCTACATCTTCAACTAAATGATGCGACCCTGTCTCAATATCGCCTTTTGCCATTATTTTTAAATCGAATTTTCCATGTTTTGCAAAGCTGCTTAAAATATGATCCAGAAAGCCGTTTTGTGTTTTAATATCTGCTTTCCCGCTACCGTCTAATGTGAATTCAAGCTCAATCTTTGTTTCGTTTGTTTCCCTTATGATTTTTGCTTTTCTTTCCATTTCTTACTTTATTACCTTTTTTATTTTATTAATTATATCTTCAATAGTCTCATACCTTATCCTGTAACTGACTTCATTGGCTATGAGCCTTGTTGTCGATTCCACGACATTTTCCATTTCAACCAAATCATTATCTAAAAGAGTCTTGCCTGTTGCAGTTATATCTAATATTTCATCAGCTATTCCAAGAATAGGTGCGAGTTCGACCGAACCGTATAGTTTGATTATCTCTGCCTGCATTCCCTTTTTTTCAAAATATTTTTTTGCAATGTTCGGGTATTTGGTAGCTACCCTTACGGTTCCGAAATGTTCATATCTTCTTTTAACATCTTCGATACAATTTTTTCCGGTCGCAAGTATCATTCTGCATTTGCCATTTCCCAGATCAAGCAGCTCAAAGACACTGTATTCATTTTCAAGAAGTACATCTTTGCCCACAAAACCAATATCACAGGCTCCATGCTCAACATATACAGGGACATCCATCGGTCTGGTAATGATATATTTAAAATTATTGATTTTGGAATAAAAAAATAATTTTCTGTCATTATCCTTAAAGCAGGTAGTATCATACCCGCATTCATTTAAAATGCGGATTGTTTCTTTAAACAGATATCCCTTTGGAATAGCGATTTTAAGCGTTTCTTTCATTAAGTAAAAAATCCTTTATACTTTTTAAATCTTTTACAAATGTTTTTTCTTTAGAAATAGTAGTTACTTCCGCTTTTGTAAAAGTTTCATCGATGATAATTAAAAAATCAATCTTTTTATCTCTTAAAAAATCTAATTTAATGATAGATTCCTCATAATCAAGCTCTACTATCATATCTTCTTTTCGCAGATCTTCCGCATATTCAATTGTTTTTAAAAAATCATTATTCTTTGATGACAAAAATATTCTTAATATGTTTTTATTTATAATCGAGCTGGCTTCTTTGATAGATTTATGCAAAAGATCAATATCTAGAGCAAATCCTGTGGCCGGAACGTCAAGACCAAATTTTTTTATTAGCTTATCGTACCTTCCGCCACTACCTATTATCGAATTTATATTTGAAGAATATACCTCATATATTATGCCGGTATAATAATCAAAATCTCTTAAAATACCGAAGTTTGCAATAAAATATTCTTTATTACCGGTATTGGAGAGAATAGAAAATATTTTTTTAAATCTTAAAAATCCATTTATCAATTCTTCCGAGCAGGTTTCATTTATAGTTTTCTCCAATATGGATAAATTTTTTACAGGTTTTATTATCCTTAAAAAAAGTTCTTTTTTTAATGGATTATGTCTCTCCAGATAGTCCCCCAGAGCTACATAGTTCTTACTGATGAGGCTACTTTTGATGACAGCTTTTCCCTGTTCTGTAAGATTTATCCAGTTGCAGAGAAGTCTTAGCATCTCAGTGCTTCCAAGTCCTATAACAAAATTATCTGGAATCATCTTTTTTAAAAGTTTAGCTAAGATTAAAATAGTTTCAGCATCACACATATAAGAATGTGAGCCTACGAATTCCAGTCCGGCTTGATTATATTCCCTTTTTTCTCCTTTTTGACCTGTGGATTTCCTAAATGAATTTGCAAAATAACATAATCTTACCGGAAGCTGGTTCTTTTTTAACCTCATTGCTGTAAACCTTGCTATCGGTATGGTCATATCTGTTCTCAGGGAAACAAGACTTCCGTCAGAATCCAAAAAGTTGATTAATTTATCCTTCCAGTTTTTACCGACCCCTTCAGAGATATTTTTAGTAAATTCAACAACAGGAGTCTTAATTTCTCCGTAACCCCATAATTCAAATTCATTCTTGATTATAGCCCTTATAGAATTTCTTTCTTCAGATTCTATCGGGAATATATCTCTGAAACCTGCAGGTAGTCTTTCTTTAAGTTTATTTTCTTTTTCAAACATAATCTAATAATACTTTTTTATACATGCTTATAATGATTTTAAAAATAAAATCAAATAAACATTATATCATTTGTTTTATTTATATTGTTATTAAAAGTTATAAAAAGCTTTTATTCAATTATAATTTTATTTGCAAATCTTTTTTCAATTTCAAAAATGAATTCCTTGCTGAATTCGACATTGAAATCTTCAGGGAGTATGAATTTTTTATCAAGATCAGCATTATTATCTGGATTTATTGTCATAACATAAAGATTTATCTTTGTATGACCTTTATGCATACTTATTATTTCATAAAGTTCATCTATAAAGGAATTGCTTAAAAAGTCTTTATATATTTTTAATATAATTTCTTTTCTGTCTGTCTTTATTGCCTGATTTTCTTTATAAATACTTTCCGTATCAGTATTTTTTTCATCTTCATCTTCATAATCAATGAATCCATTATCTTTAGAATCCGGTTTTTCCGATTTATCTTTAAAAATCTTTTCACTGCTATCCTTGGGAAGGGCGCTTATCTTTTGTACAATTATCTTGAGGGCAAAATTCTTTTTTGATTCTTTTTGTACCGATTTAATTGAATTTTCATCAAATTCTGTTTCTTTTTCTATATCTTCAAATCCCTCATCAATATCTATCAACGGCTCGGAAGAATTAAGATTCTTGCCTTCGACATCCTCCCTATACTCTTTTTTATCCAATTTTCCTGTAATTTGGACTATATTATCTTCTGCAATATAGTCTTTATATTCTTCAGCTATTCTTGGAAAAACTACTAGTTCCAGGCTTCCGCTCTTGTCTTCAAAAGTAATAAAATGCATCAATTGGTTTTTCTTGGTATAAATAGTTTTTATTTTATTTATAATTCCACCGATAGTCTGTACGGAATTATCACTTTTATCAGCTAATGAGGCTATCTGAGGTAATCCGTCCAAGGCATTTTCATATTCTGACAAAGGATGGTTTGAAATATATAATCCCAGCATTTCCTTCTCAAAACTAAGCATATCCACTGCATCATATTCATCATTATCTTCGATAATGTCACTGAATTCTGTAATACCGTCTTTTTCTTCTGAATTCTGTAATTCTTCAAAAAGTGAAAACTGTCCAGCTATCCTGTCTTTTTTTATTTTTTGTGCTTTTTCTACTATTTTTTCAAAATTTTCCACGAGAAATTTACGAGTATGGCCTAATGAATCAAATGCTCCCCCTTTTATCAGGCTCTCAAGTGTCTTTTTATTTAAAACAACATTGTCAATTCTCAGACAAAAATCGTAAAAATCCTTAAATGGGCTATTTCTTTTTCTTTCTTCCTGAATTTCCTCTATCACATTCAAGCCGACATTCTTGATAGCGGAAAGACCGAACCTTATTGAATTGCTTACAACCTTAAAATCACTAAAACTATCATTTATATCAGGTGGAAGTACTTTTATTTCCATTCTTTTGCATTCATTGATATACTGAGATACCTTTTCCTGACTGCCCATCCTTATGCTTAAAAGAGCGGCCATAAATTCAACCGGAAAGTTCGCTTTAAGAAAAGCTGTCTGATAGGAAATCATCGCATATGCAGCACTATGTGATTTATTGAAACCATATTGCGCAAAATGATTTATCAGATCAAAAAGTTTTTCTGCTACATCGGAGTCATTATTTAAATTTTTTGCCCCGTTTACAAATTTAATCCTCTGTTCTTCCAGAAGCTCTTTTTTCTTCTTGCTGATTGCTCCTCTAAGTATGTCAGCCTCAGACATTTTAAAGCCCGCAAATATAGATGCTATCTGCATAACTTGTTCCTGATATAAAATCATTCCATAAGTACTTTTTAAAATGGGCTCAAGGCTTTGGTGAATATATTTTATTTTTTTCTTACTGTTTTTATTTTCAATATAATCATTTACCATACCGCTTTGAAGCGGACCAGGCCTGTATAATGCAAGTAATGCTATTAAGTCTTCGAATTGTGAGGGTTTCATTTTCACTACAAGATCCCGCATTCCGGAACTTTCCAGCTGGAATACTCCAAGACATTCTCCCTTCCCTAGCATCTCAAAAGTTTTTTTATCGTCAAGATCTACATTATTTATATCCACTTTGATTTTTTTTGCTTTTTCAATCAGGAACAAAGTTTTATCAATAAGGGATAGGGTTTTTAATCCTAAGAAATCCATTTTTAAAAGACCGATAGATTGTATATGTTCCATTTCGTACTGGGTGACTATATCTTCCCCGGATTCCTTCTGTATGGGAGTGTAGTTATATAATTCTTCAGCTGAAATGACAATACCTGCGGCGTGTATGGAATCCTGTCTTATCATCCCTTCAAGCCACTTTGCCGTATCTATTACCTTTTTGATTTTTTCACTACTATCATATATTTCTTTCAATTCCCCGGAGATCTCAAGAGCAGAATCTATTGTTATATCAAGTTGATTTGGTACCATTTTTGCAATTTTATCAACATCTGAATACGGAACTTCAAGTACTCTTCCGGCATCTCTGATAGCCTGTTTTGCAGCCATACGGCCAAATGTAACAAGCTGAGCAACATTTCTTGGGCCGTATTTATCAGTTACATATTTAATTACTTCATTTCTCTTTTCATAACAAAAATCTATATCGATATCAGGCATGCTTCTTCTTGATTCATTTAAAAATCTTTCAAAAAGCAATCCGTATCTTAAAGGTTCTATCTCGGTGATGTTTAAAAGATAAGATATAATGCTGCCGGCAGCACTGCCTCTGCCCGGACCGACCCTTATATCATTTTCTTTTGCAAACTTTACAAAATCCCATACTATAAGAAAATACTCTGAAAATCCCATTTTCCTGATAACATCAAGCTCCATTTTTAGCCTTGATATTATTTCATCATTTACCAAAGGATACTTTTCTTTAAGACTGTCAAAACATAGTTTCTCCAAATAAGTATCGGGGGTAAATCCTTCAGGGACATCAAAAGGAGGTATGAGATCTAGATTAAATTTTAATTCAAGATTGCATCTTTGCGCTATTTCTGAAGTATTTTCTATAGAACCGGGAAAATCCTTAAATGCCAAAGACATCTTCCCATAGTCTTTCAAATAATATTCATTTGTAGAAAATTTAAGTCTTTTTGCCTGACCTATTGTAGAACCTGTCTGTATGCATAGAAGTATATCATGATTAATGCTGTCTTCGGCATTAAGATAGTGTACATCGTTCGTAGCAACCATAGGTGCGGAATATGAAGAAGAAAGCTCCGAGATAGCTTTGTTTACTACTTCCTGCTCCTTTAAGCCAGAGTCCTGTATCTCAAGAAAAAAATTATCTTTTCCAAAAATCTCCTGATATTCTTTGAGTATTTTCGGAGCTTTATCTTTCTTTCCTGAAGAAAAAGCCTTGGATATTTCTCCCTTGAGGCATCCGCTTAAAGCAATAAGGCCCCCGCTGTATTCACTTAAAAGTTCTTTATCTACTCTAGGCTTATAATAAAAACCTTCAAGGAAGCCTTTGCTTACAATTTTCATCAAATTTTTATAACCTTTTATATTTTCAGCAAGCAAAGTGAGATGATAAAAATTTTCTCCATCACTATTTTTTTTAAATTGTTTTTCGAATCTGCCGTTTGGAGCAATATATACTTCACAGCCAAGCAAAGGTTTTATACCTGATTTAACTGCAGCATTGTAAAAATCTATTATTCCATACATCACCCCATGGTCAGTTAATGCAACCGCCGGCATATCAAGTTCTGAAACTTTTTTCATAAGATCTTTTATGCGGACAGCACCGTCTAATAAAGAATATTCGCTATGAAGATGAAGATGTACAAAATTTTTTTGAGCCACTTAAAAAACCACCCTGTACATTTCTTCCAGAGAGGTGATTCCGTCTGCAACTTTTTCTGCAGCTGCTTCAAGAAGCGTCTTCATGCCCTCTTGCCTGGCCTGGTTTTCAATAGCATCTGTTCCGGATTTGTCAAGAATCATCTTTCTTATTTGCGGAGTTACAAGCATCACAGAAAAGATACCTACCCTTCCCAGGTATCCAGTATTATTGCATTGATTACATCCTACTTTAGTATAAATTTTTTTATCTTCCAGGATTGTAGAAACATCATCTGACACAACAATTTTTGACATATCCGCTTCTTTTTTACATGCAGGACACAGCTTTCTGAGCAATCTCTGCGCAACCACACATCTCAACGCAGATGCAATCATGTATGATTCAATTCCCATTTCAAATAATCTTGTAACGCTTGAAGGTGCATCATTTGTATGAAGGGTAGTTAAAACCAGATGACCCGTGATTGATGCTTCAATAGCAATCTTGGCAGTTTCAAAGTCCCTGATTTCCCCTATCATTATGATGTCAGGATCACTTCTCATCATCGCTCTTAATCCTGCAGCGAAGTTCATGCCGATTTTCTGATTAACTTGTACCTGTATTATCTGTGGAAATTTATATTCAACAGGATCTTCAACAGTATATATTTTTTTTTCAGTTGTAGATATTCTCAATAGGCTTGAATAAAGTGTAGATGTTTTTCCTGAACCTGTAGGGCCTGTAATAATTATCGAACCATATGGCTGCTTTATTACTTTTTCATATATGTCCATTTCCCTTTGGGGCATTCCAAGATTTTTTAATTCAAGTATGCTTTCTTCCCGGTTTAAAATCCTTATTGATATATTCTCTCCGAAGACAGACGGAAGACTGGCATACCTTAGATCAATGAATCTGCCATGATAATTAAATGAGCTTCTTCCATCCTGAGGCAGCCTTGTCTCTGTTATATCCATTCCGGACATTATCTTATATCGTGATATAAGAAGCCTTTGGACTGTCTTCGGGACTTCTCTGATTACCTGAAGTATTCCATCTATCCTAAACCTGATAAGACAGTATTTTTCCTGAGGTTCAACATGTATATCGCTCGCCCTCATGGTTATTGCTTTAAGTATTATCTGATTGGCAAGCCTGATGAGCGGATTTTTCTGCAGTTCCATATTTTCATTAGAATCATCATCTATTGAAAAATCCAGATCCTTTGTTATCTCTTCAACCTCTTTCAGGCTATATTCATCTGACATAAATGTCCTTATGGCAACTTCTATATCTTTACTGGTAGAGATATAAGGTTCCACTTCATAGCCAGTCAGCATTCTTAATTCATCATTCAGGTAAATATCTAGAGGGTCCAGAGTCGCAACTGCAATCATGCTGTTTTCAAATTTAAATGGAAAAACCTTCATCTTTAAAGCATATTCTTTTGATATCAGGTTTGAAGCACTTGCATCAACCTCATTGCTTATTTTAGATAAATTAATCTGCTTATATCCTTTTTGAAGCGAAAGAAAATTTTTGAATTCATATTCTGAAACATAATTTTCTTCAATAAGTATTTCACCTATTTTTTTCCCGGTTTCTTTCTGGATTTCAAGAGCTTCCTGCAGCTGCAGCTGAGTTATGAGATTATTCCTGACAAGAATTTCCCCTATTCTCATATTATTATTGTCAATTTTTTCTTCTGGCATATGAAATAAATTATGTGAAATTTTTTATTATTTTTTATTATAATGAAAATCAGTTTTTAATGAAATCATAAAAGCATATATTAGTTTATTATATAGTGCTTTGCCTGTTTATGAGACCAGCGATATATCCCGCTCCAAAACCATTGTCTATATTTACTACGCTAAGTCCGGGACTGCATGAATTTAACATTGTCAGAAGTGATGATACTCCTTTAAATCCAGTTCCATATCCTATGCTGGTAGGCACACCTATTACCGGGCATGTAGAGATAGAGCTAACAATTCCAGGTAGAGCCCCTTCCATGCCCGCAACAGCAATGATTACCTTTGCTTCAAGGATTTCTTTCTTAAAGTTTAAAAGCCTGTGCAGGCCTGCAACACCGACATCAAATATTTTCTTAATATTATTTTCCATCATATATGCGCTTATGCAAGCTTCCTCTGCAATAGGTATGTCAGAGGTTCCTGCGCACATAATAACTATACCATCTTTCAAGTTATTATCATGATCTTCCGGAACAAGATAAATGCATTGTGACAAATCGTCATAATTCAGTCTAGGGAAATCTTTTTTTAAATCGATATAGCAATCTCTATCTGCCTTAGTGATAAGAAGTTTATTTGAGTATTTCAGAATACTTTTCGCGATTTCTATTGTCTGGTGTTTGGTTTTATTGGCACCAAAAATTACCTCCGGAAAACCTCTTCTCAGCTTGCGGTGATGGTCTACTTTCGCAAAGCCGATGTCTTCAAAATATAACTCACTTATTTTCTTCGTGAGTTCCTTTCTGCTAATTCCTTTATCTTGAAAATCATCCAATAGCTTATCTAAAATTTTTCCAATTTCATTTTCCATAAATGAATATTATATCAAAAGGGAAATTATTAAAACCTAAGCATTAATAATTTCCCTTATATTTTTAAAATAAAATTTTATTTATTGAAACAACTTCCCATACATCGTAACAACAAGTACTGCCGTTTCTATTGACACGACACTTATTAGCTTTATAAGTATATTCATCGAGGGGCCTGCCGTGTCTTTCAAAGGATCTCCAACAGTATCGCCGACAACAGAGGCAGAATGTTCAGGTGTTCCGCTGCCGCCTTCTTCTTCTATTTTTTTCTTGGCATTATCAAGAGCACCACCTGCGTTTGCCATAAATATTGCCTGTGCAAAACCAGAAAGAAGAGTTCCCATGATAAGAGCGACAACACCGCCAGGGCCAAGCAGCAGTCCTATAATGACTGGTATTGCAAATATAAGAATTCCCGGAATTATTATGCCTCTTTGGGCTGCTTTGGTTACTATTGTTATAAAAGCCTTGGGGTCTCCTTTTGATTCTCCGGACCTCATATCTTTAATCTGCTTTCTTGCCTCTATTACAACCTTATTTGCTGCTTTGCCGACAGATCCTATAAGAAGGGATGTAAACAAGAAAGGAAGTATAACCCCGACAAATAAGCCCGCAAGAATTTTTGGGTCTTTCATGAAATCAATTATTACGCTAAGACCCATCTCCTCAGTCAGAAGACCTATTTTTGAGAAATAAGCCTGCCCAAGCGCAATAGCTGTTATGGCTGCACTGCCGATAAGTATTCCTTTACCTATTGCAGCCGTAGTATTGCCAACAGCATCCAGCTTATCCGTTGTTTTCCTGACTTCCGGATCTAATTCCGCCATTTCTGCAATACCCCCTGCATTATCAGCTATGGGGCCGTAAACATCAATTGCTATTGCAAAAGGTGAGACTGAAAGCATAGCCACTGCTGCAACCGAAACTCCATAAAGGCCCATCTGGATATTTGCTGAACCTCCTGAAATATAAAAGCTGAATACCATAGCTATTATTACAATAAAAGCAGGAAGGACAGTGCTTTCCATGCCGTATGCAAGTCCATTTACGACAAGTGTAGCCGGACCGCTTTTTGCACTCTCAGCTATATTCCTTGTAGGCCGGTATTTTGCATCAGTGTATAATAGCGTTACAAGACCTATCAAAAATCCTGCAAGAAGGCCTCCTATTGATGCATAAAATATATACATATAGCCGGAACCCATAATGTACCAGGTTATAAAAAAGGAAAATAATATAATAAGTAAGGAAGTTATAAACAATCCTGACAATGTAGTAGTTGTAAGTTTGCTAACTGTTGCATTTTGTTTATATCTGGATACCATTCCCTTTATAATGAATATCGCTATTATTGAAGCAAAAACGCCTGCTGTTGAAATCAGCATTGGAAGCAATATGCTTTTTAAAAGCAATGGTGAACTCTTAAATGCAAGAAATCCCAGAAACTCTGCGGCTATTATCGCGCCTACCCATGACTCTAGCGAATCTGCTTTCATCCCGCCGACATCACCTACATTATCTCCTACATTATCAGCAATAGTTGCAGGATTTCTGTAATCATCTTCCCTTAAGCCAGACTCTACTTTTCCGACATAATCAGCACCCATGTCTGCTGCCTTGGTAAATATTCCTCCTCCGGTCCTCATGAAAAATGCCGCAAAGCTTGCACCTATTGTAAAAGTAACAAGAATGTTTACTACATGATCAAGATTGACTACAATATCGCTGCTGCCTCTTCCATACCACCAGTAAAGCATATTAAACCATAGTGCAGTATCAAATAATGCTACTACACCGAGGATAAGGCCTGCCGATGAAGCAGCGGTAAAAGCAATGTTCATTGCTTCACCAAGCCCTTTGTCTTTTGCTGCCTGTGTTACTCTTGAGTTTGTTTTGGTCGAAATCCACATTCCTATATAGCCTATCATTATGCTGAAGCCTCCACCGGTAGCAAAAGCAAGAAGAGAAGGATATTCAAGGAATCCGAATTTTACCATCACAAATAAAAGTATTTCAATGACAATAAAAAATATTATCATTATTTTTGCCTGCTGATTAAGATAGGCTCTGCTTCCTACATAAATTGCATCAGATATTTCCTGCATCCTTTTATTTCCACGACTTTTTCTATTGACATGTTTCGTGAAAATAATTGCAAGAATTAAGGCAACCAGCGCACCGATGAATGGCAAGATTCTCAAAAACATTATACCCGACATCTTTTCTCCTAATTCTTGTAATAAATTATATTAATGAAAGTAATCCAAGTTAAAAATATTTAATAATTTATGAAAAATTTATTTTTTATTATTTTTCTATATGGTTTAGTCCGTAAACTATACTGTCTGAAAGAGCTTCCCAGCTGGCTTCTATTATATTTTCTGACACTCCGATTGTCCCCCAGCTTTTTTCACCGTCTGTAGATTCAATCAGTACTCTTACTATAGCACCAGTTCCTTTTTTTTCATCAAGGACTCTTACCTTAAAGTCAGTAAGTATGATTTTTTCCAAACCCGGGTAAAATTTTGTAAGCGCTTTTCTTAAAGCTTTATCAAGGGCATTGACAGGTCCTACTCCTTCTGCTGTTTCGATTATTCTTTCAGCGTTTACATGTATTTTTACAGTTGCTTCTGAAAGGATTTCACCATTTTCTTTTTTTTCATTCAATATCCTGAAACTTTCAAGTTTAAAATATTCTTTCTTGGTTTCAGTTATATCTCTTACGAGAAGTTCAAAGCTAGCATCTGCTGCTTCAAATTGATATCCGTGATGTTCAAGAGAAAGAATCTTTTCAAGAATATCGCTTACAGTTTTCTTTTCATCTTCAAGATTTATCCCGAATTCCTTTGCTTTCAGGATTATTGATTTTTTACCTGAAAGCTCACTTATAAGTATCCTTCTGGAATTGCCTACAAGTTCCGGAGAAACATGCTCAAAAGCTGTTGAGTATTTGCTGACACCGCTTACATGCATCCCTGCTTTATGGGCAAATGCACTGCTGCCGACAAAAGGCTGATGGCCTGAAGGTATCTGGTTTGCGATTTCTGCTATAAATCTTGAAAGACTTGTCAGGTCTTTCAGCTTATCATCTTGAAGGCATTTCATCTTCATTTTTATTTCAAGGTTCGGGATTATCTGGCATAAGTCTGCATTTCCTGTTCTTTCTCCATAACCATTTATAGTTCCCTGAACCATTGTGGCTCCTTTATTAACGGCAATGATAGAGTTTGCTACAGCGCATCCGCAGTCATTATGGACATGAATACCTATTGGCGTTTTCAGTTCTTTCTTCACTATTTCAACTATCTTAGACATATCTGAAGGCAAGGTACCGCCATTCGTATCACAAAGTACTATAAAATCAGCTCCTCCCTTTTCTGAAGCTTTTAATGTTTTTATTGCGTAATCAGGATTTTCCCTGAAACCGTCAAAAAAATGTTCGCCATCAAAAATGACTTCCGGAGAATGCTTTTTCAGGTAGGAAACTGATTCAAAAATCATTTCCAGATTATTTTCAAGAGAAGTCTCAATTACTTTTTCAGCATGAAAAGCAGAGGATTTTCCAAAAATACAGATTGCATCTGCTTTGCATTCAATAAGGGTATTTATATTGTCATCATCTTTTGCATCAGTGCTTTTATACTTAGTTCTTCCGAAAGCAACTATCTTTGAATTTTTAAATTTTTTATTTTTTAAAATCTCAAAAATCTCAATATCTTTTGGATTAGAAGCAGGAAAACCCACTTCAATATAATCTATACCTATATCATTGAATTTTTCAATAATATGGAGCTTGTCTTTAACTGTAAAAGAGACATTCTCGCCCTGTGCGCCATCTCTTAATGTTGTATCAAAAACATAAATTTTATTTGACATGATATTCCCCTGGATTATTTTGATTCACTTAAATCATATTGCTTCTTTGATTTCATCCATAATAAGTCCGCCAATTTCCTTTGTATTTACCAGCTGACCTTTTGCTGCATAAATATCAGGAGTCCTGTAGCCCTTTTCAAGAACTTTTTCTACAGCGATTTCTATGATATCCGCTTCTTTCTTAAAACCAAGGCTATACCTGAAAAGCATGGCAAGAGAAAGTATCTGGGCAATAGGATTTGCTTTTCCGGTTCCCTGAATGTCGGGAGCGCTTCCATGGATAGGTTCATACATTCCAGAATTATTATCGCCAAGAGAAGCACTGGGAAGCAACCCTATTGATCCGGATATCATAGCAGTTTCATCACTTAAGATATCGCCAAACATATTGGAAGTCACTATTACGTCAAACTGTTTCGGATTCCTTATGAGCTGCATGGATGTATTGTCAACATACATATGGTTTAACTCTATGTCGCTGTAGTTTTTATGTATGCGGTTTACTGTTTCCCTCCAAAGCCTTGAACTTTCCAGTATATTTGCCTTATCGACTGATGTCACTTTTTTTCTTCTTAGCCTTGCAGTCTCAAAAGCAAGTTTTACGATTCTCTCAATCTCATAAAGATGATAAAGTTCAGTATCATATGCAAATACGTCATCGTCAGCGATTATTCTCTCTCTCTTACCGAAATAAATTCCTCCTGTAAGCTCTCTTAATACAAGGATGTCGACGCCTTCAATAACTTCTTTTTTTAAAGTTGAAGAATCAATTAGTGACTTATATATTTTTACAGGCCTGAGGTTTGCAAAAAGTGACATTTCCTTCCTAACTTTTAGAAGGGCATCTTCAGGCCTGGGTTTCCCCGGTTCAGTCGTTTCCCATTTCGGTCCTCCGACTGCTCCCAGCAGAACTGCATCTGAATTCTTGCACATTTCAAGTGTTTCATCTTTGAGCGGTATACCGTATTTATCGATTGCAATGCCGCCTATATCACCAAAATCATAGCTTATTTCAAGATTTGATTTCTCAATAAAAAAATCCATTACCTTTAAAGTCTCGTTTACTATTTCCGGGCCAATACCGTCTCCTGGTAAAACCATTATCTTTTTCATCAGTTCTCCTTATCAATTTTATCTTTGACATAATTAACGTATCCGCCTTTTGATATCAGCTTTTGTATAAATTCCGGAAATGGTTTTGTCTGGTAGCTGGTACCTGTAGAAATATTTTTTATTTCTCCTTTAACAAGATCGACCTCTACGGAGTCTCCTTCATTTATATCATTTGCCGCTTGTTCATTTATTATTACAGGTAATCCGATATTGATAGCATTCCTAAAAAAAATCCTTGCATAAGATTTGGCAATAATAAGTTTTACTCCACTAGCTTTTATTGCAAGAGGTGCATGTTCCCGGGATGAGCCACATCCGAAATTATCAGCTGCAATCACTATTTTGCTGCTTTTAACCTTTCTGGCAAAATCTTTGTCAAGGTCTTCAAAGCAATGCTCTGCCAATTCTTTTTCATCAATAGTATTTAAATATCTTGCCGGGATTATTACGTCAGTATCTACATTGCTTCCGTACTTAATTACCTTATCTTTTATTATCAAAATTCCTCCTTGAAACCTTATAATTATGTAAAACTATTCAGGAATACTGATTCTTCCTGTTATCGCTGAAGCTGCTGCAACAGCAGGGCCTGCAAGATAAACTTCACTTTCAGGATGCCCCATTCTTCCAACAAAATTCCTGTTAGTTGTTGAAACTGCTTTTTCCCCTTCTGCAAGAATACCCATATGACCGCCAAGGCAAGGGCCGCATGTCGGAGTGCTGACAACACAGCCGGCTTTTATAAAATTTTCAACATAACCGGCTTTTAAAGCATCCAAATATATTTTTTGAGTGGCAGGAATAATAATAACTCTTATATCCGGATTTACCTTCTTGCCTTTTAAAATACTATTTGCTATTTTTAGGTCTTCAATCCTTCCGTTAGTGCAGGACCCAATTACAACCTGGTCTATTTTTATTTCACTAAGGTCAACTGCTTTCTTTACATTTGATGGCAGATGAGGTGCAGCGACAAGAAGATCTATTTCTTCAGCTGAAATATCTGATACATTCTCATATTCTGCATCTTTATCACTAAAGCAAATTTCATATTCTTCTTCGGTTTTTCCTATATCTTTCAAATACTCTTTTGTCTTTTTATCAACATTAAAAAATCCGAATTTTGCACCAGCTTCAATTGCCATATTTGCAATAGTGAATCTTTCATCCATTGATATTGATTCTATAGTGGAGCCTGTAAATTCCATGGACTTATATAGTGCGCCATCAACACCTATTTTCCCTATAATATAAAGTATAATATCTTTACCAGTAACCCATTTCTTAAGGTTTCCGTTTAAGTTAAACCTTATGGTTTCAGGAACCATGAACCATGTCTGTCCTGTCGCCATTGCCATACCTATGTCTGTGCTTCCCATGCCTGTTGAAAGAGCTCCCAAAGCTCCATAAGTACATGTATGTGAATCAGCTCCGATTATTAAATTCCCTGGAAGAGCAAGCCCCTTTTCCGGTATCAAAGCATGCTCTATTCCCATACTTCCTATTTCAAAATAATTTTTTATCTTATACTCTTTTGCAAATTCTCTTATTTTCTTTGCCTGTTGAGCTGATTTTATATCTTTATTAGGAGTAAAGTGATCAGGGACAATTGCAATCTTGTCAACGTCAAAAACAGATTTTGCACCTGTTTTTTTAAATTCTTCAATTGCAAGAGGCATTGTAATATCATTACCCAGTACAAGATCGAGATTTGCATTGACTATTT
>JAQVJB010000131.1 GCA_028695395.1 Actinomycetota bacterium
TTTATCTTCCTCTATTTTCTTTTCTTCTTTTACAGGTTCCCTGGCTACATCCTTTGGAACAAATCCTGTTGCTGTATAATTGGTCTGTATAACTTTAAGAGAAAGCTTTTGTGAAGCTATCTCAAGAGCTTTCTCCCTGATTTCTCTTGTCTTATCAGCTACATTTACGCCCGAAACAAGTTTGGAAAAGATATTTATTACTATACCTTCAGGTTTGGGTATAATCTTTACCTGAGGAGCTTTGACATCGTTTATTCTGCCAAGACTGGTTTTGATCTGCTCTTCAGTTGTCCTGATTGTCAACATGCTTTTCCCTGAAGAGTCGGCAGCAATATTGGCTGTTTTTGCTCTTTTTCTATAAATTTCAAATATGAATATTATCAAGGCAATTGCAAAAATCAAGAATAAGATTGCGCCTAATACAAATCTATTTAAGTTGTGGGCGCTATCTATAATCCTGTCGCTTACATCAGACCACTCAAATAAATTTGCAAAAGTATTAACTATTGCAACTATGCAAAACACCACTATGCAAAGCATCAATATAGACACTATGATTCGATTAAACATGTTCATATTAGCACTTCCCTATTTATTTAATGTTATTAATTTAAATTATGGAAAGATTATAGAAAAATAAAAGCATAGCCGGTTACTATTATTGACAATAGAAAAAATTTATTTTTTACTGAACACAAAACTATTATTTCCTGTTCCACCAGCTATGCTTTGTATTTTTAAAATATTACGTATAAGAAAACCTATAGTATTTTAACATGGATTTATATTTCTTATAATATGCCGCAAGACCTTAAAACAAAGAAAACTACAACAGCGATTACCAGAACAATCATTACTGTCGCACACCCTGACCTCTTTTTAGTTGTAGCTGGAGCTGATGTCTGCTGAGTTTGCTGGGGCTGCTGTGCACCCTGTCCCTGAGTCAATCCACCCAGTATCTGCCCTAGAATGTCTCCCATTCCTGATATTCCCTGAGCCTGGTTGCTTTCCTGGCCTAGAAGATTTGAAAGACTGCCGACATCAAGACCCTGGGTTCTCTGGGTTTTACCCAGCGCACCCATTAAGATTGGAGCAGCCATGGTTAAAAGATTACCTATTGAACCCATGTCCAATCCAGTTTTCTGGCTTAAACCTTTCTCAACAGTACTTCTATTATTACCAAGTACATGTTTTAGGATGCCTTCTCCATCCCCTTCTTTATAGTGTGAGATGTAGTCAGACATATTATTAAGAAGACTACCATCATGATCTTTAGCAAGAGCATTTGCAAGCTCAGATGCGCCTTCCGGTTTAGCAGCATTTTTTGCAAGTGCCCCTGTGAGAACTGCCATTACTCCTGGAATTGCCTGTTTTGTTTTATCTTCCGGTATGCCGACCTGCTGGCTTATTTTCCCTAAGGTATCTCCTGAAAGCATACCAAGAACTGACTCTACTATCGAAGCCATTTCTCCCTCCGTTTATTTCTTATTTTTTTATTGAAATTTATCTATTTGTTACATTTTATTAATAATCTGATGTTTGCTGCAAACAATAAATAAATTTAGCTAAAAGAACAAAGAAAATCTTAAGAAGCTATTTTCAATACTGAAATATAATTCTTATATATTAACACTAATAATTTTGTACTATATAATTTATTTTGCTATATAATAGTATTTATAATATTTTACTACTTTAAATTATATAAATGAAATTATTTAATCAAGGAGGGGGTTATAAATGAAAATCAATTTAAATGCGCCAACGAGAAGCTTGTTCTGGATAAGCGTAATTCTTGCGGTTGTTGCTGCGATTTTATTTATTGTTGGAGGAGCATTAACACCTATGAATTCAGTTTTACTGATACTGGGATTTGGTTTTCTTGCAGTTGCTTTTATATTGCTGGTTCTCGGAGTTCTTCTTGAAAAAATGTAAGTAAAATACCAATATATTTTTAAAAAAAGCCTCTTTCAGAATGAGGCTTTTTTTATGCTTATTCTGAAAGCTATTTATTAACTTAAAAGTATGTTTTAAAAAATATAAAATCTAACAATTTGTAGGATAATTGATTTTTTAAATCTCAATATCGTAATCTTTTATGAGCAGTAATCGATAGCAGTCAGCACCATGATTTTTATTAATTCAAATACACTATCTATCTCAACATATTCATCTATGCCGTGCGGGTTAGCTCCAACAGGACCAAGAATTACTACCTCGGTATTGCTGACTTTCTTAAATGCAAAAGCATCAGTAGCATATGGGATGCCTTCTTCGACATATTTTAAGCCAAGTTCTTCATAAGCTTTTCTTATTGATTTCATTGCATCATGCTTTGTATCAGTTTTATGACCGTATAAAAACCTGATTACATTTTCAATCTTTGGGAAATTATCTTTAAATTCGTCGGATCTTCCCAGTTCCCTTTTCATAAAGTCAAGAAATTCTTTTTTATAGCTTTTTTCATCCATAAAAGAATATGCTTCAAGCCAGAAATAAATATGTCCTTCAGTAGGAACTGCCCCTGACTCCAGATAAGTCGAACCTCCTGAATAGAATTGATATGTAAGAAGTTTGATTTTTAAATCCTTGCTGTAAGATGAAGGGGCTTTAATTTCTTTTATGAGCTGGTCATATTTTTCTAAAGCAAGTGCAATCTTGCTTAGCTTATATATAGGATTGCTTAAATCGACATCGGCGCCTATTCCGCCTGCGCCTTTCTCTGAAACAGTAATTTTCCAGTCTGTGCCGCCAAGTGTCTCTATACCTATTTTAAGATTTGTCAGCTCAGGAACAATTGCGAAATCAATGTCAGGATTTTTTAGTCTGGCAGCTATTGTTCCATTGACTCCTCCGTTTTCCTCATCAACAACGCTTTCTGCAAAAACATTGCCTTTAAGTTTAACATCTAAATCCTTTAAACACTGCAGTGCAAGAAAACCTGCAAGAGTCCCTGCCTTCATATCAGCAGTTCCTCTTCCGTACATTTTTCCATCTTTTATTTTGCCGCTGTACGGGTCTTCAAATACAGTCCACTTTTTCCCATAATCCGGCATCGTGTCTATATGACCCGAGAAAGCAAGATTCCTGCCCTTTCCCGCTCCTTCAAGTTTTGCAACAAGGTTTGGCCTCCCCTTATAATTTTTCATAACCCCGTCTATAGTCGGAAAAAAGAAGGGATTTTCCCTTATGCCCTGAACTTCATCGATATCAAATATCTCCATATCTTTTTCCGGAAAAAACTTTGATATTTTATTGTAAATATATTCCTGTCCCTGCTTTTCATTACCACCGGGAGGAAGATTTACAGTATTAATTGAAATAAGCTCTGATAAAAAAGATAGTATGTAATCTTTTTTATTACTGAGCCACTTCTCTATTTCATTGATTTTAGTCATAGTTTTCCTTTATAGAGATTATTTTTTAAAAATAATTCTTACCCCTATTAAATCAACATATGAAATCGATAAAAATCTATAAAAGGCTAATACCCTACTGTTTCCCAGCATTCAAAAGGAGCAGCTATTTCTTCGCTGACATAAACCTGGGTTTCAAGTATCTGGAATATTGAGCTTGGAACATATGGAGTAACAGGCCCAAGCAGGATGAGTCTGGATGTCATCCTTTGCCATGAAACGAATGTCCCCATGGTTTGAAGCGCATGTAGCTCTATCCTCACTCTTGAACGTGCAACATCGCCCGGACCGATAGTTGCCG
>JAQVJB010000132.1 GCA_028695395.1 Actinomycetota bacterium
GATATTTTTTAATTTTATGTTTCTTCCAAACCTATTTCGTTCCATTTTATTTAATTTTAATCTTACTTTTATTTAATTACAACTTCCGGATTTTTACTTCATTAAAGCCAGATAATATGATTAAAAATATCCACAAGTTTGATTTCTGCTTATGTTATTCAGCTATCTGCTGCTCCATAATATATCTTTATAATTCCTTCTTTGTATAATAAGCCAGGGCTTATCAACCACCAGACAAATAATGCCAGTCTTGGACCAAAGAGTACAAAAATGCAACTGCACAACACACTATATCTTTACCTTACTATTGCTAAAATAACCATTATGATAAGCCATACTATAAATACCCAGAACAGTACTCTGAGTATTGTCCAGCCTAATGACCTTGCACCTCTAAAACCAAAAACACCTGATAAAATTATCAGCACCAGTGCAACAATTGCTAAAATCCAAAAAATACTCATATTCTCCTCCCTCTGTTATCTAATGTTTGATGTAATTTCCATTCTTTGAACTTATCTTCAATTCCTTTAGAAATTTATAATGCTCTAATACTTGTAGCTATTAAAAGAAGCTGCGATGATACAACTGCAAGCCAGAACCCTGAGATAACAGAGATTCTTAAAATAAAGAGCACTTGTTGCTTTTGCCGCACTGCAATTTCCTTTGCAGAAACTAATTTTCATAAACATTATCTGGTTTTTTAGATTTTTTCCTGCTAATTAGAAAACCAGTTAAAGAACCGATAAATGCAAAAATTACAAATGCAGCCCAGCCCCACCACAAATCAATAAATCCTCCTGAACCTGCTGGGTTGATGATTAAAACAAGCCAGACAAACGGATTAATTAAAAACCATGCAAACCAGATACTTCTGTAATAAAATCTTCCTATAAACAGACAGGCCACAAAATTAAAAACAGATATAAAGGTAATGGTAATAGACATGGTTGTGCGCTCGTCAATAATTCCCATTAATCCTTCACCAAGTGCAAATGTAAGAAAAAATCCTATCCCTCCGGCTATTAAAGATACTATGATTGAAATGATTATCCTGAAAATATTCTTTGCTTTGTCAGTTGGATTTTTTCTGATAATAAAATTATTTATCAAGAATAAAGCTACAATGATTATAACAGCCACAATTACAAACCCAATAGCAATAATCACGATTTGTTCCCTTTGCAGTATTTATAATAAACGCTTTATTAATATTTTAATGCATTCGTTTTTAAATATAAATTTAATCTTACAGCCGGCTTGATTATAATTCTTCTAAATAAGAATCTTTAAGCTCAAAAATCTTTGTAACTTCTTCTGTGGGATCAGACATAGGATCATCTTCTTTATGGACTACCATGTCAATGTAGATTTTTTTATCTTCTATCTTTATATTATTTATTTTAACTCTGTCACCCAAAAAAGTACTTGCAATACTGTAAATATAAAATCCTCCATTATTAATTGCATGAAGATAATAAAAAGTACCACTGCCTCCCGGTTCTTCTATGAGTATTGCCGCACCATCATTAATCCCGTTTCCATCCAAATCTCCTGTAGCTATAAATTCTGTTAGTTTTATTGATAGCTCTGTTTCTTGTTCATCTTCATAAGTTTCCGCATACTTGCCATCAATTAGCTGTATGTATCCATTTTCAGTGTTCTCTGAAGGGTAACTAAGATATTTCAACTGTTCTGAAATCATATAATGGGAATCAAGCTCATAGACTTTTATAAGTTCATTGATATGCTCGCTTATGCTATCAAAAATATCATCTGTAAATAAGTAATCATTGCTTTCAAGTTCTGCAAGATAACCTTCGATTATTTTTACTGTCTCTGAGTCAGGATTTTTAGATATCGTGTTTGTATAGCTTTCTATAACTTCTTCAAGTACAGTATTTGTAGTCGAATCTCTTGTAGGGGTATTATTCTGACCGTACAGATAAGATGCAAAATACAAAAGCAATAAATTGCCTACTTCTATTTTGCGAGGTGTCTCTTTTTCATAAAGCGTGAGATATTTTTCAGCATTTATCATCCTTGCAGCAAGCTCATCCCATGATAAGGTAAGGGCTGCATCCCGTGCATAGACTTTATTTGATTCTTCTGCCCTTATATTAATATAATCATTATATTCTTTGTCTATATAATCAGAATATTTCTTTAAATATTCAAAGTCTATAATAGGGTAATACGAGCCTTCCAGATTTATAAATCTGTAGCCCCCTTTAATAATTTTTAGAATATCTGATTTAAAATTTTCATCAGTGATTTTATCAATATTATCTTCTATCAATTCCTCTTCGTAGTCAAAAACTTCAAGCAGTTTTTGCTGGCCGTCTCCTTCAAATAAATATTGTGTTGCCACCTCTTTGTAAGCTTTCTGCGCATGTTCAAGCTTTTCAAGAAGAACTGCCATTGTTGGCGCTGCAGTTTTTGAAAGATTTTCATCAATATATTTAATAAGCTCATCAGGCATTGCATTTTTTTCAATAAGCTTGTCAAAGTCTGAAATTATTTTTTCCTGCTCAGCTATTTCCGCTGCCTGCTTAGAGCTTTCTGTGTCCTGGCTGGTAGTTTCCGGTAAATCCTGCTCTTTGGTTTCCTCAGTACTTTCAGCAACGCTGGTTTGACCTGATACATCTTCGGAGTCTGTCTGCTTTAAAGGAGCACAACCCGTAATAGGTACAAAAACACTAAAAGAAATAAATATAATTAATGTAATTATTCTCAATAATATTAAGTATTTGCTTTTTCTTCTTAACACTAAATTTCCCCCCTGTAATAAATTAATGATTTATGATTAATGATGTAATTTAATAACCATAATGCCAAAAATGAAAATTCTTATTTTATTTTACAAATAAATTATTTCTTAAAAATAGACCAGTTAAGATCAGTGCCTGTGATTTCTTCACCATCAGGCGCCCATCTTATTTCATTTTCAGAGATGACCTTATACTCAAAATCTGCAACAATCCCTTCTTCGACAGTAAATGTAATTATGTCTTTATCAAGAACCCATGTTCCATCTGTAATTCTCGTTTCAACGTCGCTTTCAATAAAAGTTTCCTCCATATGAAAAGTACCGTTAGGATTAAAAGTTATAAGAGTTTGAAGACCAGGCCCATCAGCAGCAGGTAAAGTTCCTTCATAAGTTCCGCTTAATTTAGATTTACTGCAGCCGAAACTTAGTACAGCTACAATAATGGTTGCTACTACCAACAAAATCATTAATACTTTTTTCATCGTCTTCTCCCGTTTAACTTATGTTTAAATAATATTTTAATTTTAATTTATTGGGTAACTCTAATTATTTTTGAAATGTCAAATCCTTTTGATTTTACAAAATCTACCAGGTTATCATATAATTCATCACTTATTTTTGGAGTCCTGCTCAGAATCCATAAATAATTATTTGTACTACTGGTTACTACAGCATAGTTATAATCTTTTTCATCAAGTAAAATTATATTATATTGGCTTTTAATTATCCAAAAGAAACTTACAAGAAGTTTTCCCGTACAATTCTTATCTGGTATATATGCAACACCCTTTATATTCTTTTTTTCTCCTCTTTTGACCCCGGAGTTTATTACTTCAATCTGGTCATCGTTAAGGATATTATACGTTGCAGTTACATATTCCAAATCTTTTTCAAATGGATGCGGAAATCTTGCAATCTCATACCAT
>JAQVJB010000033.1 GCA_028695395.1 Actinomycetota bacterium
TATAGGGGCTTTCGGAGCAATATCCCTTGTTTTTTTATTTATTTTAAAAATCACTCTTCTCTATAGTATTTTTTTTATTGCCCTTAAAAATATTGAAGGCATCAATATTTTAAAAAATATTAATCATACAGCCGGATCCCTGAGTAATATTTATAATTATTTTACCGTTTTACCATCCTTTAATATTATTCAACTGATTAATTTTGTAGCTGTTTTCTCATTCATGCCTGCACTTTCAAGGTGGACAATAAATTTCCAGCTCTTAAGATTTAATGATTTCTCAACCAGGGGAAGCCTGACAGAGATATTTTTGAATCATAAAAATAAAAAATCTTTCATGACAGCTTCCGTATATTTATTCATTTTTTATGTGCTTTCTAATGCATTTGCAGGATTTTTCCTTAAAGATAAATTTTTATTTAACAATTTCAGCTGGATTATAAATAATTTTTCCATAAAAAATGGAAATCTGATGTTAATTGTTATTATTCCCGTATTTAAAAGCCTGATTATGATTTCATTGATAATCCTTATTGCAGAAACAGCAGGCAGGTTTTTTATAAGAAAAATCGGCAGGCTTTCAGGAGATGCAATAGGGGCGGTTGTAGAAATGACAGAAATAATATATCTTTTTCTCGTATATATTTTTATTTTTATTTTTTGATAAAATTTTTTCTATTACAGATAAGCAATGGAGCATAATAAATGAATTACCAGAAAGACAATTGCAGTAAAAGAATAAAAAAAGGACTTATACTTATCAATACGGGTACCGGCAAGGGAAAAACTACAGCTGCTCTCGGATGTGCGCTAAGAGCTGCAGGACACAAGCAGAAAGTGCTCATTCTTCAGTTTATCAAAGGGACTATGAAAACTGGAGAAGTAGAATCTTTGCAGCAATTAAAACCTTATATTGAAATCAAGCAGCTTGGAGACGGATTTATAAGATATAGTGACGGAAAGCCGCAGATAACTGAAAAAGACATAAAAAATGCTGAAGAATCATTTGAATTTGCGCAGAAAATGATAAAAACCGGTGTCTACGATCTGGTAATTCTTGATGAAATAATCAATTCTGTAAATTTTGGATTAATAAAAGTTGAGACTCTTATAAGTCTTCTTTTACAAAAACCTGATAATCTTAACATAATTCTTACAGGAGCGTTTGCTCCGGAAGAATTGATAAAAATAGCTGATACGGTTACCGAGATGAAACCGCTAAAGCATGCTTTCGAACAGGGAATAAAAGCAAGGAAGGGATTGGAATACTGACTTAAAAAACAAATGTTAATTAATATACAGGGGAAAGATAAATAATGGAATGTCAGAAGAAAAACAATTTAGTGAAATGTAATTGCACTTATGAGCCCTGCCCAAGAAAGGGGATATGTTGTGAATGTATTGCTTACCATAAAAAATATAATGAGCTTCCGGCTTGTTATTTTGATACTGAAGCAGAAAAGACATACGACAGATCTATCAAGAACTTCATAAAATTAAATTCATTATAATATTATTTTATCTTTTTTAAATAGGGAGGAATTAATGAATTTAAATTATTTCTATTTTAAATCAGATGGAGAAGTTTTTTATTGCATTTATAAAAATGAAAACATTTCACAAAAAAGCGACTTAAACAAAGCAAGTATTTGCTATCTGGGTGTCGGAAAAGAAAATTTTGATAGATTTTCAAGCAAATTGAAAAAAAAATTCGGCTTACCCGATATAAAATATAAAAATAATTCTTTAATAAGTTCTTCAGTCATTGATTATCTTTCAGGAAAACAGAGAAACATTGATATTAATACTTTCTTCCCCACAGGAACCGAATTTGAAAAGAAAGTATGGGAAATAGCAAAAGAAATCCCTTACGGCAGCAAAATAAGTTACAAGGCTCTATCCGAAAAAGTCTGTTTTCATATCGGCAAGCCGAAATCATACAGGGCAGTAGGAAATGCGCTTGGCAAAAATCCGGTAATACTTTTGGTTCCATGCCATAGAATTATTAAATCAAATGGTGATATTGGAAATTTTTCAAGCGGAATCTCCTTAAAGAAAAAACTTCTGGACCTTGAGGCCAAAAATAGCATCAATCCATAAAAATTTTTTTTGCAGCCCATAAAGCACCTATATTTAGCTGGAATGCAAGCGATAATTCGCAATGAGCAAAAAAACCACAGTCTTTGCAAGATATTTGCAAAGCCCTATCTTTAAGATAGCAGCCATTATTTATTTTTCCATCTGCCTCAACGCTTGATACAAGGAAGTCATTGCATTTCCAGCTATTGTCTGACATTTTCCTTAAGGCATCATATGAATCAAGGATTTTAAAACCCTGTTTTTTTAATTGTATGATGTCATCCAGTATGTTTTTTCTTTGTGAAGCTGTAAGCTTCAGATCATCAAGCCCTTCATAAGGGTAGAAGAATTGCAAAGTAAAACCATAAACAAACTTATTTAAGAATTTAATGCTATCAACCACATCTTTATAGGTAAGAGAGGTAATCGTTATGTTTATTATAATTTTTTTATCTTTTACATTTTTTAAATTTGCAAGAATATTTTCAATATTATAATTTCTTATCTTTGAATAATTTTCTCCGGCGCTTTCGATACTGACAAAAATAATATCAGGATTTATATTATTGAAATTTATACTCCCATTTGTTGTTATGGCAGTATAAAAAAAATATTTTTTTGCAAAACTGATAGCATCTCCTATATCTTTGCCGTATTTCCTATCGTTCCACAGCATCGGTTCTCCTCCTTCTATGATGAGGATTCTTGCCCCTAAATCGTATAATTTCTTAACTGATTTCTTAAATACATCCCAGCTCATGCTTAATCCATTATTTTTCCTCCAAAACGGACAATGCGTGCATCTCATATTGCATTTTGTAGTTATTTTAATCCCTGCAAGCAAAGGTTTTTTATATTTCCGGTTAAAGGTATTTTTAATTTTAAAACCTATAAAATAAGATAACTGTTTTATTTTTTTTAAAATCATAATAAATTTAATATATATCTGATATAATTTCAGTTGTTCTGATATTTCTATTCTATTAGAATATATTATTTAAATTAATAGAAATATTTAAGCTAAAAAAATATTATTAATAAAGAACGCGGATTTCTTCTTAAAAATGGTATCATTTTTAAAAAATTTAAAAAATTTTTTTGCTCCTTCTCCTTATTCTGCAGATAATTTCATCAAAATCAATGTCAAGTGTAAAATATGCGGTGAAGAAATAAATGTAGGTTTAAGAAAAACAAGCGATTTCTCAAGAGTTTATGAAAGTGACGAAGCTCCTTCTGGTTCATCTTTTATGATAAGGAAAGAAGTACTTGGTAAAAAATGTAATAATCTTATTTATTTAACAATTTATTTTGATGAAAACTTCAGAGTAATTTCTAAGGAAATTAAAGGCGGAGAATTTTTGTAATTTTATATTTTTCTGTTAAAATGCTAATCTGTTTGTTTGGATTCGGGCATTTGTAATTGATTGATGAATATGAAAGCTTGTAATAACCTAATAATTGTAATACTTGCTGCCGGCAAAGGCAAAAGAATGCTTTCCTCTACTCCAAAAGTAATGCATAAAATTCTTGACAAGCCCATGATCCATTATGTCTTAAAAGAAGCATATAAACTTAATCCCGCAAAAGTTTATGTAGTAACCGGATTCGGCCACGAAGAATTAGAAAAATACTTAAATGAAAATTATCCAATGTCAATACCTGTTTTTCAGGAAGAGCAGCTGGGTACAGGACATGCTGTTAATATGGTAAAAAAATATTATGACAATACATGGGAAGAAGTTATGATACTTCCCGGAGACAGCCCTCTTGTTAAAAGCAAAACACTCGAAGATATGTATATCAATCAGAAAGGCAGGCTGAATGCCAAAGATGGCAGTCACAGAGAAAATTTTTCATGCACCCTGGTTTCTTCAATAATTGAAAATCCTTATGGATACGGAAGAATTGTCAAGAATAAAAATGACGAAGTTATAAAGATTGTCGAGGAAAGAGATGCTTCTTCAGAGGAAAAGAAAATAGCCGAGGTTAATTCTTCAATCTACTGTTTCAAAGCCGGAGTTTTATTTGATTATTTAAAAAATTTAAAACCTGATAATTCCCAGAAAGAGTTTTACCTCACAGATATAATCGAAGAAATGATTAAGGACAAGCACAGAGTCTCGACTTTTAAAGCTAAAGATATGCTTGAAGTTTCAGGAGTAAATGACCGCCTTGCCTTATCTAATGCTGCAAAAATAATGCAAAGGAGAATAAATGAAGAATTGATGCTGTCTTCAGGCGTAAGCATGACAGACCCTGAGCTGGTTTATGTAGGTGACGATGTAATCATTTCAAAGGATGTAATAGTTCACCCGAATACATATATCTTTGGAAAATCTGAAATCGGGAAAGGGTGCACCATAGGCCCTTCAGCCCAGCTATATGATTGCAAAATCGGCAAGAACACCTCCATTAATTCTGCAGTCCTGATAGAGGCAAAGCTTGGAGAAAACAATATCATCGGTCCTTTCAGTTATATAAGGCCGGGTACTATCACTGACGATAAAGTCAAAATCGGGGGATTTTGTGAAGTAAAAAAATCAAAAGTTGGTAAAAACAGCAAAATACCGCATCTTACTTATATAGGCGATACCGAGATGGGGCAGAATGTTAATATAGGAGCTTCTTCTGTAACATGCAACTATGATGGATATGCCAAAAACAAGACTGTGATAGGAAATGATGTATTTATAGGTTCGGATACTATGCTGGTTCCGCCAGTTGAAATAGGTAATGGAGCTATTGTTGCAGCAGGCTCTGTAATTACTGAAAATGTCCCTGATGATTCTCTTGCCATAGTAAGGGGCAGACAGGTGAATATAGAAGGCGGAGCTACAAAATATAGAGCAAAAAAAGAGATTGAAAAAAATAAAGGAGCTAATAAATGAGAGATTATCCTACTAATAAAAGACTGATGCTTTTTTCAGGTTCATCGACTCCGCAGCTTGCTGCAAAAGTTGCTGAATATCTCAATATTGAAGTAGGGAAAATTGAAAGAAAAAAATTTAAAAACGGTGAGATCTATGTAAGATTCAATGAAAGCGTAAGGGGTGCCGATGTTTTTCTTATGCAGACATGCAGCCCTCCTGTAAATGACAATATTATGGAGCTTCTTATAATGCTTGATGCATTAAAAAGAGCTTCTGCTGGAATGATAAATGTTGTAATGCCCCATTATGGCTATGCCCGGCAGGATAAGAAAGCTGAAGGTCGCGAGCCTATTACCGCAAAGCTAATAGCTGACCTGCTCCAGGTAGCCGGAGTTGACAGAATTATTGTAGCAGACCTCCACACAGCAACCATACAAGGGTTTTTTGATGTACCGGTGGACCATATCACTGCCAGCCCTATAATCGCAAAATATTTCAGAGATAAAAATATAGAAAAAGGCGTTGTTGTCAGTCCTGATGTAGGAGGAGTTAAGAGAGCAAGTATCCTGGCAAAACAGCTTGGATATCCTCTTGCCATACTGGATAAAAGAAGACCTGAACATAATGTAGCGGCAGTAGAACATATAGTAGGCGATGTTGATGGGAGAGAAGCAATAATCTTTGATGATTTGATAGATACGGGCGGGACTTTGGTAGAGGCAATCGATATTTTACTTAATCACGGTGCAAAAAAGGTATATGCTGCTGCAACTCATCCTGTATTTTCCGGTCCTGCAGTTGAACTTCTGCAATCTTCCAGAGCAGAAGAAATTGTTGTGCTCGATACCATTCCTATCAAAGAGCCTTTAGACAGTAAAAAAATTATTGTACTTTCAATTGCTAATCTTCTTGCAAAAACAATAAAAAAAGTTTATGATTGCAAATCTGTAAGTGATTTATTTAAGGGAGAAAATCTGGTATAAAAATTTTTTTATACTTATTTTATTTTGAAAGGTTAACCTGTAATGGAAAATTTAGTAATCGATGTTTTTAAAAGAAGCCCTGAAGAGCTTAAAAAAAATTCTTCAGGCAGGCTCAGAAAATCAGGATATATTCCTGGTGTAGTCTATGGACTTAAAAGCGAGCCTTTGAATATAAAAGTTGAATCAAAGACTTTTAAGGATCTGGTAAAGGGCAAGGGAATATCAGGTCATATTTTTGATCTTCATCTAAAAGATACAGGCAAAGCAAAAAAAATCTCTGTATTGCTTAAAGATTTTCAAAAAGAACCTATATCGAGAGAATTTACACATCTTGATTTTATAAGGATTAAGATGGAGCAGGAAGTTACTATTACTGTTCCTATACTTCTGGAAAATGAAGATAAATCTATTGGAATAAAAGAAGAAGGCGGAGTTATACAGCATAGTTTAAGGGAAATAGAGATATCATGCCTGCCAAAAGATATTCCTGAGAATATTATTGTTGACGTTATTGATCTTAAGATAGGTGATGTTGTCAGAGTGTCTGATCTTATTGTCGGCGAGAGCATCAAAGTCTTAAGCAATCTTGAGGAAGTAGTCGTTTCCATGTCTTATGCAACTGAATTAAAAGAAGAGGAAGAAGTAGTTACTGAAGAAACAACTGAGGAAGAACCTGAACTTATAAAGAAAGAAAAACCTGAAAAAGTAGAAAAAGAAGAAAAAGTAGAAAAAGAAGAAAAAGAATGATCTTGATTGCTGGACTTGGAAATCCAGGCAAAGATTATATTTTAACAAGACATAATATCGGTTTTATGATTGCCGATAAATTCATCAGCAAGTCTGATGAAGCTCAGAGAAGCAGGAAATTTAAGTCAAAAACGACTTATTTAAATATTAATGATGAAAAAGTCATTGTTTTGAAGCCGCTAACATTTATGAATGATAGCGGCTCTTCTCTTGCAATGGCTTTAAGATTTTTCAAGGAAGAAATATCGAATATACTTGTCATCCATGATGATATAGATTTGGAATTCGGTGTCATAAGATTTAAAAAAGGCGGAGGGACAGCTGGCCATAAAGGCCTTGAATCTATTGTCAGCCACCTGAAAGATAAAAATTTTGACAGGCTCAGGTTCGGAGTGGGAAGACCGCCCGGACAGAAAAGAGCTGCAGATTATGTCCTGAAAAAATTCAGTAGTCGCGAACTGAAAGAACTTGAGTTTCTTTGTGAAAATGCATCTGATTCAATAATCGATTATATAGATAATGGAATCGAATATTGTATGAATAAATATAATGGTCTTTTATCCAGCTAATTCCCAGCAGGTATTCTTATTCTTTCTTTTTACTGAAATATTTAGATAAAAAGAGACTGAAATGTTTTTAAATCTGTTTTTAAAGCAAAAAGAGTGGAAAGATTTTTCCATCTCAAATAAAAAAAATATATATGCTGACGAAAACCTGTGGTCATACATAATAGCAGGTTTATTTTATTATTCCCGGAAACCGACACTTGTCATAACTTCGGGCAATGACAAAAATATTGAGCTATTGGATGATTTCAAGTGCATAAATGAGAGCAAAGATTTTTTTAATTTTCCATCTGTCGGAGAAGGGATATTTCTTAAAGATAAATCAGCGGATGTGGAGAAAGTATCCCAAAGGTTATCAGTCATAAAAAGAATAATGAATTTTTCTGAGGACAATGAGCCATTTCTGGCAATTGCAAGCGTACCTTCAATTGTAAATCTTATATCATCAAAAAATCTGACAGACTTTCCGTTATTAAAATTAAAAAAAGGTGAAGATTATAATAGGGAAAAATTAATAAAAGAAATTAACCAGCTTGGCTATGAGAGAGTCAGAAAGGTTTTCGATAAGGGAGAATACAGCATAAAAGGAGATATCATAGATATCTTTGATCTCTCATGCAAAAATCCAGCAAGATTTGATTTTTTTGATAATACTCTTGAAAAAATACTGTATTTTGATGTCAAAGATTACTCTGTTCTAAATGAGGCTGAAAGTTTTGAAATAAGCCCTAATAATGATCCCTGGAAATTAAATGAGCAATTTGATGAAATCGCAGACAACAATTTAAACCGATACTATTGCCTGCCTGATATTTTTAATGAATATATAAATGAATTTAATCTGGTAATTTGCGAGCCTGTAGAAGTTTATCTTAAGTTAAAGAGCGAGAAAGACATTATTGAAAAATCACTTAGCATAAAAAAAGATGAACTTTCGATAAAGGACATTGATATAATAAAAAAATTCATAATTTCCAGCGACTATTTTGAAAGTGATTCATTTAATCACAGATATGATTTACACTCCGGTGGTTCCGGCGGGCCTCTTGAGGAATATTTTGAATTCACAAAAACCAAAAACCAGTCGCAAAATTTCAGCAATCCGGGAGCTTTTATTGAAAATCTTAAAAAAGATTTTAATTTTAAAAGAAATATTTTTATTTCATTAAATAACAGTGAAAGATTAAAAAAAATATCCGGGCTGCTTTCTGAAAATAATATTTCTTTTAAAAAAATGACTGGAACACAAGAAGAATCTTATGATTACAAGGTCATCAACCTGGCTCCGCTTGAACTTTTAAGAGGTTTCAAATCAGAGAGCACTTCACTATATGGGGAGCTTGATATTTTTGAGCAGCTTGATAAAAAAGATAAAGAAATTTATGAAATAAAATCAAAAGGTTTCAACCAGTTTAATCCCGGAGATTTTGTAGTTCATAAATCCCACGGCATAGGCAAGTATGTCGATATAGTATCTGAGACTGATGATGGAATAAAAAAAGATTATTTTCTTATTGAGTATGCTCACGGTGACAAGCTTTATGTCCCTACCTGGCAGGCTGAGAGAATCCACAGATACATTGGAGACTCTGAGCCGGCTGTAACATCGCTTAATTCGAAACAGTGGAATAATTTAAAGAATAAAGTAAGAAAATCAGTAAAAGTACTCGCGCTTGATCTTGCCAGGCTATATGCTGAAAGGGAAGCAGCAGAAGGTTTTTCGTTTCAGCCTGATAGTCCATGGCAAAAGGAAATCGAAGATCTTTTTCCTTTTGATGAAACCCGGGACCAGCTGGATGCGATAAATAAAGTTAAAGAGAAGATGCAGGAAGCAAAGCCGATGGACATACTTGTATGCGGTGATGTCGGTTTCGGCAAAACAGAAGTTGCAATAAGAGCTGCCTTCAAGTCTGCTGAAAATGGCAAGCAGGTACTTGTTCTGGTACCTACGACAATACTTGCAGACCAGCATTTTAATACTTTCAAATCAAGATTTAAAAATTATCCGGTAATAGTAGATGTAATAAGCCGTTTCAGAAAAAAAACTATTCAGAAAGAAATAATAAACAGATTCAATCTTGGACAGGTAGATATACTCATAGGCACGCACCGGATCCTGGGGGATGATATCAAACCGAAGGATTTGGGGCTTATAGTAATAGACGAGGAACAAAGGTTCGGCGTAAATGCAAAAGAGAAATTAAAATTATTAAAGAAACAGGCAGATGTCCTTACCCTTACAGCGACGCCTATTCCGCGTACTCTTTATATGTCATTAACCGGCATAAAGGATATAGTCCTTATTGAAACGCATCCTGAAAACCGTCACCCCATAAAGACTTTTGTAGGACGCAAAAATAATCTTATAATAAGAAATGCAATTGAAAGAGAAATGCAGCGGGGCGGGCAGGTTTATTATGTATCAAACCGGATACTAGGGATAGACCACCTTGCATATGAGCTAAAAAAGCTTGTACCTTCTGCAAACATAGCCATAACTCACGGAAGGCTGGACGGAAGGGAAATCGAAAAGCTGATGGAGGATTTCATCAATAAAAAATACGACATACTTCTCACCACATCTATAATAGAATCAGGAATGGATATTGCTAATGTAAATACCCTGATAGTGGAAAACGCGCAGAGGTTCGGACTTTCACAATTATATCAATTAAGAGGAAGGGTAGGCAGGTCTTCAGAAAGAGCATATGCTTATTTCTTTTACACTGAACGGGACAATCTGACATTTAATGCCCTTGAACGCCTAAAGGCGCTTGAGGAATTTAATGCTCTTGGTTCCGGCTATAATATTGCTTTAAAGGACCTGGAAATAAGGGGAGCCGGTGAACTGCTGGGTGCAAACCAGCACGGTCATATGAGCAGCGTAGGCTTTGATCTTTATTGCGAGATAATAAGGGAAGAAATCGAAGTTCTTAAAGGAATTGAACCAGAAAAAGAAAACAATGTATTGATAGACCTGCCAGTCAGCGCCTATATTCCTAAGAACTTTATAAAAAATGAAAATGATAGAATCAATTTATATAAAAGCCTGTCTGAAGCAAAAAGCATAAATGAAATTAATTCTTTGTCAAAAAAAGTGTCAGAGAGGTTCGGCGGTTTGCCGGATGTTTTGGAAAACCTATTTAATATTTCCAGAATCAAATTATTGCTTAAGAAAAAATCGATAGAAAAAGTAAGATATACTCCCAAAAAGGCTGTATTAATCAAACCGGTTAATACCTCCAGGGAAAAAGCTCTCAGGCTCAATAGAAAAAATAAAAATATAAGTTATAATTTTAAAGATAAATCTATTATAATAAGGGTTTCAGATTCAAAATTAGTTATAAATGAACTTTTTGAAATTTTAAAAGATATAGTTAACAATATTTAGGATTATTTGTATTGTTAATGAATTATTGATTGGAAAAAATGACTAGAAGAAGGTAGAAATTAATGTTGAAAAAAAATAATTTCCTGAGAATCAGCCTGATGATAACTATAATTTTTATAATGGCAGGATCATTGCTTGCCTTATCTTCATGCTCATCATCTCTGGCAGAAGTAAACGGGTATAAGATAACCCAGAAAGAAGTTGACAGCTATACTTCATCGCTTAAGACTACAAATCCTGAAATTTTTGAAAAAGAAAACAGTGAACAACTTAAGGCTGTTGAAAAACAGATAATAGATTATATTATCGTTAATAAGATAATTGAGAAATATGGCGCAGAAAATAATATTAGCGTAGTGGAAAAGGAAATAGATATTGAACTAGGCATAATCCAGGATTCCTATGGGAGCAAAGCAGACTTTCAAAAATATCTGGCAGATAATAATATAAATGAAGATTTTCTTAAAGTATGGCTGAAAGATCAGATACTAGGGTCTAAAGTCTATGAATCAATCACTGAAAACATTTCAGTAACAGATGAAGAAATCCAGAATTATTATGATGAAAACAAGGATACTGTTTTTAAAACTCCCGAGCAGGTAGAAGTCAGCCATATTCTTGTTAAATTCGGTGAAAATGATACTGTTCAGAAAACAAAAGAAGAGGCTTTGGAAAAAATAAAAGTAGCACAGGAGAAGCTTAATGACGGAGGTTTATTTGAAGATATAGCCAATAGGTATTCAGAAGATGAAAATACAAATACAATAGGTGGTGTCCTGGGTTATTTTTCAAAAGGTCAGCTTGTTTCAGAATTTGAAGATGTGGCATTTCAACTTAAGATAGGAGAAGTCAGCGACATAGTAGAGACTACTTACGGTTTTCATATAATAAAAGTTACTAATAAGAAAGTTGAATCAACAAATCCTTTTATAGAGGTAAAAGAACAAATAAAGGATTATTTATTAAAAGATTTAAAAAGTAAAAAATGGGAAGATTTCATACTTGATCTCAAAGATAAATCTGAAATAAACTATAGTGCTGCTTTCCAGGCGTCTGAAAGCACTGAAACAACTGCAGGTACAGATTCGCAGGAGATAGGCACTGATGAGGAAAGTCCTATTGAAGAACAGTTGATAACCCCATCTACTTAAATGATAAATTCAGGCTAAAAAGTGAGTTGTAGATTTTTATGAATATTGATATTGATAGGGCTAACAGCAGTAATGATGCTGCTGAGCTTTTTAATTTTTTTTTAGAAATGATGGCTTCGCTGCGTTCGCCCCAGGGATGTGTCTGGGACAGGGAACAGACCCATTATTCAATAAAGCGAAATGTAATCGAAGAAGCTTATGAGGCTGCAGAAGCCATAGAAAATAATGATGTTTCTTCACTTAAAGAAGAATTGGGAGATGTTCTGCTGCAGGTTGTTTTCCATTCCCAGATAGCTCTGGAAAAAGATGAATTTACCATAAGCGATGTATTGAAAGAAATCATAAACAAACTTTACAGAAGGCATCCTCACGTATTCGGAGATAAAAAATTTACAAGTTCAGGAGAAGTTCTTTCAAGCTGGGAAGATATTAAAAAAGCCGAGAGGAAACAGAACCCAAAAAAAACAGAATCAATATTTCACGGCATACCTAAAATGATGCCTGCTCTTCATTTTGCATATGAAATACAGAACAGGGCTTCAAGGCTTGGTTTTGACTGGGAAAGCATAAGCGGGGTTATTGACAAAATAAGGGAAGAATTATCAGAACTCGATTCTGCTATCGAAAATCAAAGCATCGGGAAAGACGGTGCCGAATTCAAAAATGATTCAGGTATTTTACCCGATTTTAGTAATGAGGCAATGGCTGAGCTAGGCGACTTACTTTTCAGTATAGTTAATCTTTCAAGGCATCTGAATATAGACAGCGAAGACGCATTAAAGCTTACTTGCAGGAAATTTATCAAAAGATTTGACAGCATGGAAAAACTTGCAAAAGATAGAAAACTGGAATTTAAGGATCTTACTTTAGAGCAAAAAGATAAGTTGTGGAATGAAATAAAGTCAAAAGAATAGAACTATTACTTTACATTTATTTTATTTGATATATAATACATTTACATAAATAATCATTTACTTAAAGTAAAACAAATATAGCAATAAAATAGTTATTTTATTTGTAAATCGTAGCAATTTCGTAACATTATGGCCAGGAATACAAAAGTAATAAGCAGTATTTCCAGAAAAGCAAAAATTAATATTATAAGTATTGTTTTTATCCTATTTATAATCATCTGCATCCTGTCTTCTATAAATCCGATCATATCCATGTTCTCCAAAAGAAATAATATCGCTGAACTTGAGGCTGAATTAAATGAAATAAGGAGTAATAATATTGAGCTGCTGGCTCTTGAAAAAAGTCTTTATGAAGAGGAATATATAGAAATGGAAGCATTAAAGCAGTTCGGCTACACAAGGAGCGAGAATAAGATAATATATCAGGTAAATGAAATAGATAAGCTAGAGCGTGTTAACGAACAGGAAAACTCAAATATAGTAACCGATAATGCCGTCTATTCAAATAATAATCTTTGGGAGAATATAAGGATACTTTATTACAAAGAAATAAATAATTAGATAGGCAAAAAAAAGATAAAAATTAGTTATAAATCATCAAAAAACTACTATTAGCAGGTTGTTTATTATCAATAAAGAGCAGGATAATAATATTTAAAAATATTAAGGCTGCTGAATTTTTTTCTTTCAGAAAACTACTGGCTTAAAATAACCTTTTACAATATGGAGCGATGGCAAAGATAGCAGCGATAGATATCGGAACAAACTCAACAAGATTACTCATAACCTCATTTATTCATAATAAAATAAGTACATTAAAACGCGAAATGGTAATTACCCGGCTTGGAAAGAATATTGAATCCACAAATAGCATGCAGGAAGATGGGATAAAAAAAACTATAGAAGCTTTATCCGGGTATCTTGAGTTATGCAGGCAGCACAAAGTTGAGAAAATAAGAGCTGTAGGCACAAGTGTTTTCAGAAGAGCTGGAAATAGAAAATATTTTCTTAAAAGAGCTTATGAAAAAACAGGATTAAAAATAGATATTATTTCCGGGCAGGAAGAAGCAAAGCTTTGTTTTGAAGGTGTTGTTAAAAGTCTTCAATACTTAGATAAGACTGTAAGTAAAATCAAATACAGTTTTTTAAGAAGTAAAAAAGAAAGTAAAAAACTGATTGTCCTTGATATCGGCGGAGGAAGCAGTGAACTTGTATTCGGGAAATCAGATTGCAGTATCAGCAATATAAAAAGCATTGAACTAGGCAGTGTAACTATAAGTGAAAAGTTTTTAAATGCTGATAAAGCATATCCGCAGGATATTTCATTAATGAATAATCATATAACGGAAATCTTGAAAAAAGAGCTTGGGGATATAGATTCATATAAAGATGCAATCATAATCGGAGTGGCCGGTACTGTTTCAACTATTGGGAGCATTTTCCTTGGCATGGAAAAGTATGAAAGGGAAAAACTGAACGGCCTGATTATCTCTATTGAAGATATAAAAAATATATTCAATCAGCTGTCCTGCCTTTCTCTTGAAGATAGGAAAAGAGTAAAGGGACTTCAACCTGAGAGGGCAGATATTATTACTGGAGGAACTGCCATCCTGCTTGCATTTCTGAATTATTTTGGCACGGCTAGAATAATGGTCAGCGAACATGATATTTTAGACGGAATCATTTACAGTTTATGTAATTTCTGATATTATTTCATTTGATTTTTTACCTTAATTGCCCGGGTGGCGGAACAGGTAGACGCAACGGACTTAAAATCCGTTGAGGCTTGTCCTCGTGTCGGTTCGATTCCGACCTCGGGCACCATAAGGACGTATAATCTGGCTCTCTCTTATAACTGGCAAAACTGGCTTTTATAGGTTCTACAAAAATTAGCGGTTCTACGCCAATTAGCGGCTCTTCACCAATTAACGGGGCATCCGATCTAACAACACAATGCTCTAACTCTTAATCTGTAGTTTTCAAAGTTTCTAAATCCATAAAACCGGCTCATCACCAAAAACAGGTGGGATTGCATTTTAACAAAATAGTACACTAGCTCTAAATCTGTAGTTATTAAAGAAACTGCTAATCAAATAGTGCGGCATCTGCTGAATTCTCAATAAATATCAGGGTTTCTGCCCTAAAAGTAAAATGCCCTGAAACGTAGCCTGTAATTTTTAAAAATCTGGTTCTTTCTTAAATATCGGGGTATTCGAACTCGATTTTATTTGATTTAACTAAAGAAATACAAATTTCTGAAATATCTTTGTCATAAAGTCTGCCTTTATTTTCTTTTAATTCATTAATTGCCGCCTCAACACCCAAAGACGGCCTGTAAGGCCTGTTAGAAGTAATAGCTTCCAGGACATCAGCAACAGCGAGTATTTTTGCTTCTGTAAGGATTTCATTTTCTTTAAGACCATTCGGATATCCGGAACCATCAAGTCTTTCGTGATGCTGTATAATGACTTCTTTTATAGGCCATGGAAAGTCGATATGTTGTATGATGTTAAAACTTTGCTCAGGATGCGTCCTTACCATTTGCATTTCAATTTCTGAAAGTTTTCCGGGTTTGCTTAATATTGAAGCTGGCAGATATATTTTACCGATATCATGAAGAATAGAAGAATAATATATAAGATCAATTTTATCACTGGACAGATTCATAGTTTCAGCAATTGTTTTTGCAATCTTTGCTACCCTCAACTGGTGATTGGATGTATATGGGTCCCTAATTTCCAAAATTGCTGACATTGCATTAATGGTCTGATTAAAAAGGCCTGTTATTTTTTCAATCTGTTTATGGGTATCTGTGACATCAACTACTGTCGATACCATAAGGTCCTGTTCATATATCGGAATATTTAATGCATCTACATAAGCGATCTCACCATTTTTTCTTGTTATTTTGATATCATCCCATTTCATCCTTTTTTCATCAGAGCTGGCTATATCATTAAGTATTCTATTTTTAATCTTATTTCTATAATCATCGTCCGGGTATATATTTTTAAAAAAAGTATTCAAATCTTTCATGTATTTTCTTGGCCATCCATAGATTTCTTCACATTTTTTATTAACATAAAGATTTTTACCGTCACTTATCCGATTTGTTGCAATCCCGATAGGTATTTTTTTAAATATTTCTGTTAGCAGAAAATTAGTATTTTTTAATTTTTTATTGTTATCATCAAGTTTATCAGCTGCTATTTTTTCATTATTAATGTCAAATACATAACCTAAAAGCACATGCTGGCCGTTTTCAAGCATGCCTATTGACTGCCCGGTTTCATGAACCCATTTTATTTTGCTATTTTTCGTTATTATCCTGTAATCGAATTCATATTTTTTATGATTTGTTACCGAATAGTCTATCGCATCTCTTACAAACTGCCTGTCTTCAGGATAAGTAATATTTTCATAGTCAAT
>JAQVJB010000034.1 GCA_028695395.1 Actinomycetota bacterium
CAATAATAGAAAACAAGACAACTACTACGATAGAAGAGATAAAAAAATCTGTTTTGATAAATGGCCCTATGAAGTGCTCCAAAGTAATAGACGGAGACACAATAAAAGTTGTTGATGATAAAGGAGAAGAATATTTAGTTCAATATGTTGGTATAGATATTCCAGAAGATTTTGATGATGAGGCAAAAAATATTAATGAAGCTCTTCTGCTTAATAAAAATATAGAACTTGAAAAAGATATTTCTGAAACTGATGAAGGCGGGAGATTGTTAAGATATGTTTATGTTGAAGATATTTTTGTAAATGCATATCTTGTAGAAGAGGGATTGGCAAAAGTTGATACTATAAGTCCTGATAAAAAATATGAAGATACTCTTTTAAAATTAGAGGGTAAAGCTAAAGACAGTCTTCTAGGTTTTTGGGCATCAGAGTTAACAGTAAGCCAAACGACAAAATCACAAGAGACTACCACAACTATTCAACAAGAGACTACCACAACTATTGAGCAATCTACAACTACAACTACACAAGCTCAAGTTTATGGAGTAGAGATTATTTCCCTGACTTCGCCAGTTGCGCAGGGTGCCAATGCTACTATAGGAATTTCAACTGCTCCCGGAGCAATGTGCAATATTACTGTTTATTATAAATCAGGTCCAAGTGAGGCACAGGGGCTTTTCCCCAAACAGGCAGATGGGAATGGCAACTGTAGCTGGACCTGGAAAGTGGGGACAAGAACTACTCCAGGTGATTGGCGAATTGTAATAAATGTTGATGGTATTGGCAGTAAAGAAATATATTTTACCGTAGTTGGTTAGAAAATACTTAAAAGGATTATACAAATGGTAAATAAAGGTGGATTTTCTTGGAAAAGAGCAATTGGAGTGACCAGAGTAAAGCAAAATATTTCAAGATCAACAGGTATACCTCTTACTAAATCCGGAAGACAAAGAAAAGTAGGTAAAATTGCAACAGGTGGATGCTGCTTAATACCTGCACTCCTAGTTTTTATAATTTTTTCGATATTTACAGGATTAATCCTGATAGCTATTTTTTAAAAAAATTATCTAATAACATTGTATTAAATAAGATTAAAAATCTAAATATATCTTTTAAATCTGGCCTTTTTTCTATTAATCAATAATTATTCTCTTTCCCAGATTATATGCTTCCTCTAACTTAGCAGAATTACTTCTTATTTCACCTGCTTTATTAGCACTGGCATGAACAATGCCAGTAAGCTTGGCATTTACATAATTACAAATATCCTGGAAACTTCTCAAGGCATTTATTCCGCCTGAAGTAAAGACATCCTCGTCTCCATAAGTTAAAATAACTCCAATATTTTTATTATTTAGACCATTTTCAAGAATGGCATATAATCTATCTATAAACAGCTTGGTTTGGGCAGAGATGTTGAACCAATAAGTAGGGGAAGCAAAAACTATTGAATCTGCTCTTTTTATTTTCGGGTACAAATCAGTCATATCGTCATTTTTAACGCAACCTTCCGATGTTACCATATGGCAGGAACCGCACCCGTCACAAGGAAAAATTTTTAATTCTTGAAGATTGATTCGCTCAAAAGTACCATCGTTTTCTTTAATTCCTTTGATAAGAGACTCAATAAGATAGTGGCAGTTCCCATTTTTCCTAGGACTTCCATTTACAATCAAAACATTCGATTTATTTGCCATCTTTCCTCTTTTCTAATAAAAACGACTTATCATATTTTTTAAATAAAGCCTATAAAGTTTTGATTACAGTATATCTTCAAGGAATATAATTATCAAAATCTTCATAATATTGTGTGAACGGAAAGCACTCTTTTTAAAGAATTATTATCTAGGTACAAACAAAATGTTTTTATATTTTTATAATTAATGATTTTTTAAAAAAGAAATTTTTTAATTATTTAAATTTTAATAGACCCTGGGCATACAAAGTGTTATAAATAAGTCTTAAATATTTAGTACTATAAATATTAAACAGCATTTATAACAATTAAAAATATAAGAGACGTATATATATTAATTTTTAGACCAATCACAAAAACTAAAAAGCTGGAGGTATATTATTAATTCTGAAAAAATAATAATAATAGGAGCAGGCTGCACAGGTCTTTCTGCTGCTTATACTTTAAAAAAGCAAGGAATTAATCCGGTGGTTTTAGAGTCCGAACCCGTAGCAGGCGGCAGATGCAGGACAGTAAGGGAAGATGGCTATAGTTTCAGCATAGGAGCTGGAAGCACGGAGCCGCAATGGAAGACAACCTATGAATATTTTGATGAATTAGGATTGACAGAAAAAGTATTTTCCATACAGAAACAACGTTATGGATTTTTTAAAAATGGAAAAATAAAATCTGTTTTTATCGGCGGAAACTTTTTTGAAATGATAAAAGCAGCTCCGGAAAATATTAAATTTTTCTTTACATGTTTTCCCATGAAAACTTACCCGCAGCTATTAAGGGTTTTTATGGCTCTTTTTAAATATATGAAACTTATAGATAAAGAAAATCATGATTTTACTAAACTTACAGAAATATCACATACAAATACTGAAGATTTTGTTCTTAAATATGGCGGCAAAGAAGCTTTGAATTGGATGTTTCATCCTTTTCTGGCAACAATGGTGTTTGGAAGGCCGAAGGATATATCAATTGCTCATCCGATATCATTATTTTCACTTATGAGAGGCATGAGAAGCCTCCATGGCGGAATGGGCCTCATAACAGAAAAACTTTTTGAAAAAGTAAAAGATTCTGTCATGCTTTCAACTACTGTAAAAAAAGTCGTTATCAATAACAGTAAAGTAGTTGGTGTAAAAACAGATAAAGGATTTATTAAAGCTGATAAGGTAATTTGTGCAGTAGACGCTGTTATTGCAAGAAAAATTATTCCAGATTTACCTGAATCTATGAGAAGCACACTTGAAAAATGTAAATACAGTTCCACATACTATTATCAGTTTGGGCTTGATAAACATTTTATTTCTACCAATACTGATTTTTTTGTGCTGATGATCCAGGCAGACACTGATACAATTCTGGGATGGGCAGCCAAGGGTAGCCGGCTGGGAGAGAAACCTGTAATGATATTTGCTACACGGGGGTGGGAAGATGACAAGCTTAAAAACCTAAGTGAAAAAGAAAGGCGTCGAGTAGTAATAAATGAAGCTAAAAGATTCTTTCCTGAATTCCCTGACGAGCCTTTGATTACAAAAGTTTTCAGATGGGACAGAGCTGTAAATATGGAAACACCCGGACAATTTCCTGCAATTCAGAATCTTTTAAAAAATCATATGAAAGATATTGAAGGATTATATCTGGCAGGCGAGTATCTTTTTCTTATAGCCAGTACTGAAGGGGCGCTTGCAACCGGTAAGAAAGCAGCTGAAATGGTAATTTCAGATATGAAAAAAAAGAGATAGATTTTATAATATAAATAGTTTTTATTATAAAATAACCGGTTTATAACAATAGATAAGCAGATAGAAGGTAAAACCAAATCTTTAAACAACTTAATTAAAAAAAATATAATAATCCTATATTTGAGATAGTGATTTAAATGAATAAAGGAGAAGAAATGTTAAATGGCAAATCAATTGGAATCATAACAAGCGGTGGAGATTGCGGAGGTCTTAATTCTGTTATAAAAGGTGCCGCACTTATGGCGCAAACTTATGGAATTGACGCCTATTTAATACCTAATGGCTATGCCGGTTTGTACAATCTGGATTCAAGCGGGAATATAATAAAGCTTGATTCTGCTAGAATCGATCAGATATCTTCAATGATTGCAGGCTCGGAAGCAGGGAATTCAAGAGTGAAAATTTCCAAAATACAGGATTCCGAAAAATATGAAAAAATATGCTCCGGACTTAAAAAATTCAATATAGGCGCATTAATAATATCCGGAGGGGATGATACCGGAAGCGCTGTTGTCGATTTGGAAGAAAATGGAGTAACAGCAATACATGTTCCTAAGACTATGGACCTGGATCTTCATACTTATTCCGTAGGAGGAGATTCAACAATAAATAGGATTGCAAGATATGTAAATGATTTAAAAACTACAGGTAAAAGCCACAATAGAATAATGGTGGTCGAAGTATTTGGAAGATATGCGGGACATACTGCATTCAGGGGAGGGATTGCTGCTGATGCAGATTGTATTTTAATTCCAGAGGTCCCTGTAAATTTCAATATAGTTTATAAGCATATGAAAAAAATTTTCATGAGCAGGGTAAGGGATAGTGAAAATAAAGCTGGTACATATATGATAGTCGTTGCAGAAGGCTTAAAAGATTCAACAGGAATGACATTGACTGATGCAACAATTTCCGTTGATTCATTCGGTCATAAAAAACTAAGCGGTGCAGGCAAATATGTTTCACAACACTTAAGTGAACTTGTAAAAAATGATCCTGAAATGACCCAGTTCATGAAGGAACAGGGGCTTTTTGTTGAAAAGATGAACGAAGTTCCGGAAATAAGAGAAACTGTTCCTGCTTATCTTGCACGTTCTGGAAGCACCAGTGCAATGGATGCCAATTTCGGTAAAGAAACAGGTGCAGGAGCGGTCACGCTTATTGTGAACGGGATATCCGGTGTTACTGTTACGCGAGTAATTAATGGAAATATTGAGTACATACCTACAAAAGAAGCGATAAAACAAAGGTATGTAAGTGAGAACATGATTAATTTCTATGAAAAGATAGGAGTATGTTTTGGAAGAGAACCTGTTGAATATTCTCCGACTTTCTCTGCGGTTGAAAAAGCGTGCTGGTTTTATTTATAGAATCGATTAAATAAATGGCTTTTAAAAATATTAAATAATAGAAAATTAAAAATAACAGAAATATATTTAGAAGTATAGATAATATGAATCTTAAAATATAATTAAGTGGGTTAGTCAGCGTAATCACTACAATATTGAATAATGAGATTTATCCTGAAATAATAAAAGGCACAGATGACTTCAAGGTATATGATGAGCAATATTACGTACAGACAGATCCCGCGATAAAGGTACTTGCAACAACCAAGGTACCTCCGGCAAAAGGAGAATTTAAATCTGCAGGAGTAGCCAATATGAACTTTGATTTCGGTTTTGTAAGCTGGAACTTTACTTCAGAGTCTGCACTTAACGGACCTCATGCAGATAATGGTCCGGTAGAGATACCTGTAGTATGGATAAAATACTGGGGCAAGGGAAGAGTATTTTACAATTCACTGGGTCATGATGAAAAAAGAACACTTGCAGAACCAAGCCTGACAATCACAAAAAGAGGATTTCTGTGGGCTGCGAAGTAATACTGGTTTTTTTTCATATTATTTATTTTTCAATATTTTAAGAATGCCAACGTAAATGTAGCTATTTATTTAAATAAATGGATTAATAATGTAGAATGTAGAAAAATATAAATTAGTAAATAGATGAGGTGATTAGAAAATGAGGCCGGTAACAATTTTTACAGGACAATGGGCAGATCTGCCATTTGATCAGATGTGTAAGATTGCTTCAGAAATAGGATATGAAGGACTTGAATTGGCAACATGGGGAAATCATGTAAATCCTAAAAGAGCAGCCGAGGAACCAGCTTATGCTAAAGAAATACTAGATACCCTGAAGAAATATAATTTGAAAAGCTGGGCAATAAGCGCACATTTATCCGGTCAGCTTGTCGGAGACGTATATGACAAAAGGCATAACGGTTTTGCTTCTCCAAGTGTGGCTGATAATCCAAAAGCAATGAGGGAATGGGCAATTCAGGAAGTAAGTTATACAATAAAAGCTGCAAAAAATCTTGGTATAAGCATTATTACTGGATTCTTAGGTTCACCGATATGGAATTACTGGTATTCATTTCCGCAGACAACTGCTGAAATGGTCGATGAAGGCTATAAGACTATTGTTGAAAGATGGTCACCCTTGTTCGATGAGATGGATAAAAACGGAATTAAATTCGCTCTTGAAGTTCATCCTACAGAAATTGCATATGATTACTATTCTTTTGTCAAACTTTTAAAAGCATTTAATTACCGAAAAACTCTGGGAATGAATTTCGATCCAAGCCATCTTTTATGGCAGGGGCTCAAGCCTCATCTGATGATAAGAGAGATTCCGGACAGAGTTTATCATGTCCACATTAAAGATGCTTCAGTCACTCTTGACGGTTTGAATGGGATACTTGGGTCCCATCTCGAATTTGGAGATCCGAAAAGAGGATGGAATTTCCGCTCACCCGGAAGGGGAGGAGTAGATTTCTCATCAATAATACGTGAATTAAACGCTGTTGGTTATGATGGCCCGCTTTCTGTTGAGTGGGAAGATTCAGGAATGGATAGGATCCAGGGTGCGACAGAAGCCTGCAGTTTTGTAAAACACATAAATATTACTCCTAATGTCGGTGCATTCGATGATGCAATGAAAAATAAATAATATAAATTAAAACTATTTGTATTTAAAAAAAATTATAAATATAAAAGATAATTAGGTTGTCTTGTAAGACTATAACAAGGCAACCTAATTTATAATATCGGGTATCTTAAAATAATCTTATAAAAAATATTTACTATTAATTAATAGTAAATATAATTCTTGACAATCTATTCTTATTTTTCTATTATCTAACTTATATTAAAAAAAGCGTTAACGCACTAATTAAAAGAATATGATTGATAAAAGTAACAGCCTCCATACACCAAAATACATTAAGATAGCTGAGAGCATAAGACAGGAAATAGATTTAAATATGAATGTCGGGGAAAGGATTTATTCTGAAAAAGAAATCATGGACAAATATGAAGTTTCGTCGACTACAGCAAGAAAAGCTCTTGAGGTTCTAAGAAACGAAAAAATTATTGAAAGAATTCAGGGAAAAGGGACTTTTATAATTCAGAAGAAAGTTTTAAGGAGCTTAAGAAAAATAGTCAGCTTCACGGAAAATATGCAAAAGCAGAATATCGCACCTTCCACAAAGATGCTTGGGAAAGAAATATTAAGCGAATATACTGAATATCATGAAAAATTACATCTTTCACCAGGGGATAAGGTATTAAGATTAAAAAGGCTGAAATTCGGAAACGATACGCCTCTTGCAATAGATTACAGGTATATTAACCTGAAATATTGCCCGGATATTTATGATAAAGATCTTAACAGCTCGCTGTATAAGATATATGACCAGTACAATATTAAGATTGCTCATACAAGACAATATCTTGAACTGGCATTTATTGATGAGGAAAATGCAAAACTTTTGAATTGTAATGCAGGAGACCCTGTAATATATATAGAAGGATTGTTAAGCCTTAGCAATTATGAACCAATAGAGTATGAAGAGAATTTGTGGAATGGCAGGATTTTCAGGTTTCAGTTTGAGGGAAGCCTTTAGTATGAAAATTTTTATTTAAAAAAATTCAATGATTGTTGATTTAACAATTTATTATTTTAACTTATGAACAATGAAAGGAGTTAAGTATTCCATGAAAAAAATAACAATACCGGAAGTTGCAATGGGAGATGCTGAAGTTGATATTATTAAATGGCATGTAAAAGAAGGAGATAAAATTAAAAAAGGCGATGTTCTTGTCGAAATTGAATCAGAAAAGGCAAGCGTTGGTGTTGAAGCAGAGTACGACGGAGTAATAACAAAAATACTTGCAAAAGATGGCGAGGTAACTTCAATAGGCCAAGTGATAGCAGAGATGGAGGAATCTTAAAAATCTTTTTTAGCAGGGTAATCATTAAAAAGTAATTATAAATAAAGTTTAAATATCAAATTAAACTAGGTATTAAAAAGGATTGAAAATGCGAGAAATAAGATATCTAAAAGCAGTATCCGAGACTATAGAAGCTGAGATGGAGAAAGATCCCAGCATATTTTATATGGGCGAAGATGTAAGATATGCTCTTAAGGGTATTCCAAGAGGTTTTATAGATAAATTCGGACCAGAAAGAATTATTGATACACCAATATCTGAAGCGGGATTTGTTGGAATAGCTACAGGTGCAGCGGTTCAGGGAATGAGACCGATTGTTGAATTTCAAATCAGCATGTTTTGTTTTCTGGCTTATGATGAAATAGTAAATCAGGCACAAAAAATGTATTATATGTCGGGTGCTCAAATGAAAGTTCCTGTAACATATATTGTACCTCTTAATTTCGGCTCCATAGCCGGGCAGCATTCTGATTCACCGCATTCTTTTATGATGCATGGATTGATTAAAACAATAATGCCGTCAAACGGTTATGATGCAAAAGGATTAGTTCTGAGCGCAATCAGGGATGATGACCCGGTAATAGTATTTCTTCCAGCTGGGATAACAGGGAGAAAAGGAGAAGTTCCAGAAGAGCAATATACTATTCCGATAGGAGTCGGTGAAATAAAAAGAGAAGGCTCAGATATAACTGTTGTTGCAACAGGGCGTCTGGTTCCCAAAGCGCTTGAAGCTGCTGAAAATCTGGCAAAAGAGGGTATTTCTCTGGAAGTCTATGATCCAAGGACATTATTCCCCTTTGATAAACCTCTTTTAAAGAAATCTGTCCAGAAAACCGGAAAAGCAATAATAATGGATGATTCTACAAGAACCTGCGGTTTTGCAGCAGAAGTTGCAGCTTTCTTATCTGATGAATGTTTTGCTACATTAAAAGCTCCTGTCAAAAGAATAACAAGAGCAGATGTGCCTGTGCCATTCAGCCTTGCTTTGGAAAAACTTGTTGTTCCTGAAGGCGTTAAGGAGCTTACCGAAGCAGTATATGATATTTTAAAGAAATAGGAGAATGATAAAAATGATAGAAAATTTTGATAAAGAAAAATGCCTTGATATCTATAGGTTATTAAAAATGTCCAGGAGGTTTGAACAGAAGACTCTTGAATTGGGCGGACAGGGAGAAATACTGGGTTCGCTACATGTGGGAGTAGGCCAGGAAGCAGTTCATGTAGGTATTGCTCTGGCTTTAAAGAAAGGGGATATAGCATTCAGGACACACAGAGACAGCGGCCAGATGGTTGCTGAAGGAATAGAACCCAAATATTTGTTTGCTGAACTTATGGGAAAAATAAATGGCTACTGCAAGGGACTTGGAGGTTCAATGCATCTTCCGGGCATCTCAGGTGTCTTGGGAGTAAATGTGCCTATGGCTTCAGGAGCTGCTCTTGCTTTCAAAATAAGAAATGAAAAAAGAGTAGCTGTAGGACAGTATGGAGATGGTGCTTCAAATCTCGGACCTCTCCATGAGGCAATGAATATGGCGGCTATCTGGAAATTGCCTGCTGTTTTCATATGTGAAAATAACGGCTATGCAGTAACAACGTCAATAAAATATTCCAGTTTGCTTAAAAATCTAAGCGACAGAGGAAAAGCATGGGGCATTCCTGGAGAAACTGTAGACGGTATGGATGTGATGGCAGTTTATAAAGCGGCATCCAGGCTCATTGAACGTGCTAGAAGCGGAGAAGGCCCTGCCATACTTGAGTGTAAAACATATAGGTTTGAAGACCATTCAAAGAGCACGGCAAACCTTGTTTTATCTTACAGAAGCAAGGATGAAATAGCAGAATGGATGGAAAAAGATCCTATTTCGAGATGGTCTGGAAGGCTGCTTAATGAAAAAATCTGTACTCAGGATGAGATAGATAAAATAGATGAAACTGTAGAAAAAGATATCGAAGAAGCGGTTGAATTTGCCAAGAACAGTCCGCTTCCAGAACCGGAAGACGCATTTAAGTATATGTACGCAACTAAGATAGAGGGAATCCCTCAAAAAGGATGGTAATATATCCAAAAAATATATTGGAGATTAAGAAATGCAAAATGAAATAAAAAATCCATATGAAGATAATCCCATTATAGAGGAGAGAAGGCTCCGTGGCTCCAGAAGAGTGATTTCAAAAATCCTCCTTGACAGTTACCAGAATAAAATACATGCTACAATGTTTAAATATCTGGAAATCAGAAAGTTAAGGGATTTTATAAGCCTGAATAAAGAAGGATCATTGGTCGATCATTTTATAAGAGCAGTTGCATTATCTTTAAAAGACAAACCTGAACTTAATGCTACTTATGACGGTGAGGTTCACAGAATTTTTAAGGATATAAATATTAGTTATGCAATAAACACTCCAAGAGGATTGGTTACTCCTGTTATAAAAAACGCTGACAAGCTCACTCTGGAAGAATTTTATTCTCAGAGAAAAAAACTTGTTTCTCTTGTTATGGACTGGCAGCATGAGAAAAAGGATATTATAGGCGGGACTTTTACAATATCTAATTTGGGAAATTACGGTGTGGATTTGTTTTCAGCGATAATAAATCCACCTCAGGTAGCAATTTTAAGCATGGCAAGAGCATTCAAGCAAAATATTGCATGGGATCTGTCCGAAGAACCGACACTTAAAGAGTTGCTTCCTATCAGTTTGACTTTTGATCACAGCATTATAGATGGCAGCGGAGCTGCAGAATTCTTAAAATTATTACAAAATAAAATTAATGAACCTGAGAATTTGTGGAACAATGTTTAACACGTTTTTTATAAATTTTTAAAATTATCAGGAGGAAAAAGTGACAAGTTATTATATCGGTTATGATTGCGGGACAATGGGAACCAAGGTCGCAATTTATTCGCTTGAAGGTGAGCTGATAAGCGAATCTTATAAAGAACACATAATTAAATATCCCAAACCGGGCTGGGCAGAAATGGAGCCTGAGCAGTTTTATGTATGCACAGTAGAGGGGATAAAGGAATGTATTGCAAAAAGCAAAATAGATCCAAAAGATATAAAAGGTATTTCTGACAGTGGAATTATATGCGGAATCGTTCCTATTGATGATAACTGGAAACCGGTAGGTCCTTATATTCCTTTCCTGGATGGAAGAGCAACCAAAGAAGCGGAATATGTCGGTAAGAATTCTGAACCCTTATGGGCAGAAGAAGCAGGAAATTCACAGGTTTCGGCCTATATGCCCCCGATGGTTTTAAAATGGATTCAGAATAATAATAAGCCCGTGTTTAATGCAACCAAGAAGACACTTGCAGCATCCCAGTATGTTCTGGGAAAATTGGGAGGACTAAAAGCAAAAGATGCTTTCATAGACTGGGGTCATCTTAGCGGATGGGTATTAGGTTTTGACCTTAAAAAAAGAGACTGGTCAGAAAGACAGATAGAGATTCTGGGCTTTCCTTATGAAATTCTGCCAAAGGTAGTAAAACCATGGGATATAATAGGGTATGTAACCAGGGAGCAGGCACAGATAACCGGACTAAGGGAAGGAATACCTCTTGTTGCAGGCAGCGGAGATGTAATGCAGTCAAATCTTGGTTCTGGTGTTGTAGAGAACGGTGAATGTTCCGATATTGCTGGAACAGCTTCGATATTTACTATTCTTACAGGAGTTGATTCAAAAAGGATTGCTGATACAAAGACGCTGGTAAGCGGATTTAGCACTTTTGACGAGCAGTATCTTACTTATGGTTTTATTCCTGCAGGAGGCTTGAGTCTGAGATGGTTTAGAGATGAGATATTAAGAGAGCCTGGTAATGGAGATGCTTATGATGAAATGAATAAGCTTGCTGAGGAGATATCTCTTGGTTCAGACGGGGTACTGTTTTATCCTTATCTTCAGGGAAGGGTAAACCCAAGCTGGCCGAATGCTAATGCAACCTGGCTTGGCCTTTATGGTTCAAACAAGATAGCCAATTTTTATAAATCTATGATGGAATCAATCGTTTTTGAATATCTTTCATGGGTAAATATTTTTAGGAGCATGGGAGTTAAGATCCAGACTACCACAATAATCGGAGGAGGCAGCAAGAGCGATATGTGGAACCAGATCAAAGCTGATATTCTGGATACGACTTGCAAAACATTGAAAAGAAGCGATGGTGGTGCTTTAGGTAACGCAGCACTTGCTGCTTATGGAGTAGGCGACATTAAGGATCTTGCTCAAACTATAAATCAGTGGGTTGAGACTAAGAAAATTTTTAAGCCCATAAAGAGCAATCATGAAAAATATATGGATATATTCAATACCAGGGAAGAAATATTAAACGGACCATTAAAAGAAATATTTGATAAACTGGCAAGCTTGCGAGACAGATTATCTTAAATCAGTTTAATATTTTTTAATTAAAGCATAAAGAAAGATAAGTAATTAAAAGTAATCGTGAATTTTAATTATTAAAATAAATATTTTATTTGAATAGATCGGGTTAATAAAGAATAAAAAATCGGTTTTGTTACAGATGGCTTGAACATTTTTATATTAACCCGATCTATATATTACAGAGCATTAGCCTTTATTAAAAAAGTGAAATATTTAAATCAATACTTTTATATCTTATAATCAATATTGTGATACTTTATGTATAAAGCGTCTCTGCTTCTAAAAATATTCTGTCTATAAATTCATTACCGGCATTTATATAATTGCCTATTGTTCCAGGTTTAGCACCTAGAAGATCTTTAATAGTCAGAATATCACTGTCGAGCAGCGCCTCTTTTTGTTTCAGCTTAAGTCCCGGTAAAATAGTCACAGGATATAATTTCTTATTTTCAATATAATATTCAAGGTTTTTATCGTCCGGATAATGCCACGCGATTATTCCCAAACCCACACACTCAGCATATTTTATTGCTTCACTGGTGCATTTTGTATTGGTTGCCAGCCAGGCTTTTGAAAAATTATAATTTGTTTTATTTTCATCACTGGCTTTTTTGATATCCAGAAACCTTGCATAAATATAAAGAGCTGTTTTTACATCACTTTTGGTTTCATTTCTATTATGATATTTGCATTCAAACATATAGTGCTCGCTATTCTTTTCTGCTACGACATCTACTTCATGTTCTACACAGAAGCCTTTTACTATTTTTCCTATCTCAGTTTTATAGCCATATTCTTTCAGCACTCTTGCAATATATTTCTCAAAAACAAAACCGGTCGGTCCGAAGTCCATCATTGCCTTTTTTAATGTATATTTTATTGCAACAGGAGGCTGCTTTTTTTTCAGATAAGTCAGCGCCAGTCTGTAAACATCTTTTGCCTTTACTAGCTCTCCTTTTAATTCATTTTCAACCTTTTTAATTATGTATTCAGCAATTTTTTTATCAGCCCCTGCTCTTAAAAGTGATTTTTTTATTTTTTCTGTGTCAAAAAGCTCCTGGCTTCCATCTTCTTTCTGAATTAACTTTTCCATAAACTCCCCGTTATATTCTTTTGCTAAATTCTGACATGTATGGTTTTATTTTTAAAATATAATAATATCTATAATTATTCATCCTGTGTACTAAACGGCACCCACATACTTTTCTCAGTGCTTATTATTGTGTGGTAAGAATGTAAAATGCCATAATTAGAGCACTTAAGGCGATACCATGATATATCTTTAATTAGTGATAATTCTTCTTTTATCTCATCCAGCATAACCACACTGGTCTTTTTTTCAGTATGAAGCTTTTTTATTAAGAAATTTTGATCTTCTTCTGTTAAAAAAGAATAAACTGGCGAAAGTGCATGCTTGTCGACGATTGATATCATTTCCTCTGGGAAAATATCTTTTTCAGGCTCTATTTCTACATCAACAATGCTTGTCTGGGCAAAAAGGCTTGATTTTTCTTTTATATCTGATATAGGGTAAGTAGTAAGAACCGGGATGCTGATTTTAAATATGGTCTTAGGTTCTTTTTCAATCCTGCTTACTTTACCTGAATATGTGCACTGGTAGCTAACCAGACATTTTTCATTAGATACAGGGGTCAGCTTTTCAGCAAAAAAAGGATAATCAAAATCAATTTTTACTGTTGAAGCATTTAAATAATTTAAATAATCCAGAATATTTGTCCGCAATGTTTTTGTGCCTATTTTGTCCATATGGCTGTGAGCAATTTTTATAAATTTATCTATCCATTTTGCCTCAAATTCTTTCATAATTCTTGCGCTTATTGAAATTTTTGCAATTGTCTGCTGCCCTTCAGGATTTTTCTTCGATATAACACTAACAGGAAATGGCAGTCCAGCCATTCCTACATCAACAAGAAACCTTTTTTCGGTTTCCATTTTTTGCTCCTTGTATAAAAGATAGATAAATTTTAAAACCTATAATCTATAAAATAATATATAATACTTAGTTATTATTATCCTGATTTTACTTTTTCATGATATAAAATCAAGGGTATTTATTGTTTTACTAATGATAAATAGGTTTTTTATCCTTTTTTTGATACAGCTTTTTTTGCTGTACCGGGGAATACTGGAGAAAGAAAATATTTAATTGAAAAATTTAAAGATTTTCATAGAGTTTATTGTAAAAAAACAATACTTTGTATAACTTCATTAAAAAAATATAGCTAATATTTTTAATACAAAAAAAGAAAGATTTTATAAAATGACCGAATATCGCAAACCAAAAAATCCTTATCTTATTTCATTAATTATTTTTCCCATTCTTACTTTTGTTTTTTCATTTTTTATTTTTATGCCGATTATATTGCAAGCAGATATGATGGATTGGGGATATGCCATAAGCTTTGTTTCTTTTTTTCTTGCAGTAGCTTTTTTAATAACTACAATCATAATTTCAGGATTTTACAAAAGAGCTGGCAAAATATTCTTGGATGAGAACATACTTGTTCATTGGCAATACGATAAATTATCATGGTCAAGATTTACAGAAAATGAATATATTGCTGATAAAAAAAACAAAAGATTTCTTTTTCTGACAATACTTGTTTTTGTTTTTATTATTGCCATGATTTTTATTTTAATAAACAGGGAGGTCTGGAAAGGATTTTTGATTATATTTTCAATTTTGCTGCTTATTACAGGAATACTATCTTTTTTAATACCTGAATTAAATAAAAAAAATCATTTAAAAACATTTCCCCAGGCTTTTGTTTCTTTAAAGGGCGTATACTTAACCGGCGAATTTCATATCTGGGATTATTTGACTGCCAAGCTTGAAAAAGTTTTTATTGATAAAAAGTATATGCTGATTAAAATAGAATATTCTTATATTACGAGTTATAAAAAAGAATATAAAGAAGTAAGGATTCCAATTCCCGAAAATAAATTTGACGAGGCAGTAAGGATAACGGAACAGCTGAGAAAAAAAACCAAAAATAAAAAATAATTTTATTTTTTCTTCATCTTATAAAAAATTCATACTTGTTATATTATTTTCAAAAAAGGCGTATAATTTATATTGAAACATTTGAAACAATCATAAATCTTTTAACTCTTTCCAGAAATTTAAAAATTTAACTGGAGGCTTCAATGCGAAAAAAGAACTTATATTTTTTATTATCAATTTTGCTTGTAATTCTAATATTTACTACTGCTGCGACTTGTAATTTATGCGGCTCTGAACTTGGAGAGGAAAGCAGTGTATCAGAAATAACTGAGAAAACAGGGACAGAAGAGGAATCAAAAAACCAGTATTCTGCTGCGGAAACTTCTGCTCAAACAACTTCAAGTACAATGCCGCAGGAAAGCACGTCAAGTACTCAGCCAGAGAGCACTTCTTCCAGCATATCCGGAGACAAAAGCGAACCTACTATCACTCTTTCAGTTTATGAAGGACCTACTTATTCTGCTTCTGACGGTGTCTGCTATTACAGAATAGAAGCTATTGTAACAGGCAATCCGTCTCCTGAAGTTGAGTTTTCCAAAGATGACAGTGGGGGAGCCTGGGGGCAGAGAAAAGCACAGATTAATCTTAGTCCGGGAGAAACATATGCTCTTGTAGCTACGGCAACCAACTCGGAAGGAACTGCGACTGCAACAATGGATATAACATATGGCTGCAGTGAAGGTGCAAACCAGGAACCGGCAGTCAGCGATATTTTAATTTCAAATCCCAATCCTGTTATAAATACTGAATACGATGTTTCTGTAACAGCTTCCGATCCTGATTCGGATACC
>JAQVJB010000133.1 GCA_028695395.1 Actinomycetota bacterium
AAAGAGAAAAAGATTTTATGGTTTTTGCGGTGGGGGATATTGTTGAACATAAATTATGGGGAGATGGGGAGATATTGCGTGCAAAGAATATTACTGATGACCTTGAGTTGGACGTTGCCTTTAAATCTGTAGGGTTAAAAAAACTGCTTGCAAGCATTGCCCCCATAAAAAAGAAAAATAAGTGATTTTAAGCTCAGTTTAAATGTTTTTATTTTATGTGAAATATATATGATACTTGTTTATAATAAGGAAGATTATGGAAAAAGAAGACAAAGCATTAATACAAACGACGCTTGAACTGGTAAAAATTGATTCCCGAAACGGGCCTGGAGGTGAAGATGAGATTTCCAGCTATATTTCGGGTTTTCTTGAAAAAATAAAAATCGATAATGCAATAATATCTCATGAAAAAGAAAGAAAAAGCCTTGTTGCATATTATCCCGGAATCGAGTCAAATAAAAATCTTCTGATGTGCGGTCATATGGATACGATAAATCTGGATTCTGTTTTAGATTCAGATAATCAGATTATTGCCGGTATTAAAGGTAAGAAGATGTTCGGACTGGGAACATCTGATATGAAGGGCGGATTAGCAAGCATACTTTATGCATTAAAAGAGCTTGTTAAAAGTAATTATAAACCAAAATACGACATATATTTTTCATTTACGGCAGATGAAGAGGCTGACAAAACCGGAGCATTGAATCTTCTTGAAAATGAATTAATAAGCAATACAAAATTGATGATTGTCGGTGAACCTACCAATCTGAATCTTGGCTTGGGTTCTAAAGGGCAGATTTGGTTTGAAGTGAAGTTTAAAGGTAAAGCTGCACACGGTTCAACACCTGATAAGGGTAAAAGTGCAGTACTGATGGCAATGGATTTCATTTCTGCGATTTCCGATACGGATTTCTTTGTTAAAAATGATAAATTTTTCCCGAAAAGTACCATAAATGTCGGTTATATAAATGCGGGCGGTCCATTTAATGTTGTACCGGATACATGTGTCGCCGGTTTCGATATAAGGCTTTCACCTCCAGAGACAGTAGAAAATGTCAAAAAAAAGATAAAAGAAATATTATCTTCCATATTCAGGAAAACTGAGTATGAGCTTAAAATAGTAGACAGCCTTGATGCATCTTTTGTGCAGCCGGAAAGCAGGATGGCAAAGGAAATAAAAAAAATTATCGGTCAGCATGTATCGGGGAAAAGAAAGATTGCGCTGTCATATGCCACAGATGGCTCAGTGCTAAACACTTATGCTTCAATTCCCGTAATAATACTTGGTCCCGGAATTCCTGAAGTCATCCATAATAGAGATGAATACATTCATTTAGATAATATTATAGCTGCTTCCAAAATATATGCGGATATAATGTTTAATGTAGCTAAGATAATCTAAGTTTGATATAGCTAAAATAATATAATGTTTAACATAGCCAAAATAATCTAAGCATCTCTAAGATAATCTTAGTAAGTTAAAATAAATTGAATTTCTAAAAATAATCCGAAAAAACAATTCCTGAGTGTAAAAAAACTAAATATTTAACTTAGTTAATATTTCTTCTTTAATTTTAATAAATTCTGCCGATGAAAATACATTAATATCCCGTGGTTTTTTTAATTTGATTTCCAATACTTCAACAACTGTTGCAGGTCTTCTTGATAAAACATATATCTCGTCAGAAAGAAATATAGCTTCATCTACGGAGTGAGTTATAAATAGTATAGATGACTTAAATTTATATATGAGTTCCTGGAGCCAGAGCTGCATTTTTCTTCTTGTTATCGCATCCAGTCCTCCGAAAGGTTCATCAAGCAGCATGATATCGCTGGAAAATAAATACGACCTTAAAAAGGCAGCTCTTTGTTTCATGCCTCCTGAAAGCTGGTTAGGATAATAATTTTCAAAACCTTTTAAACCGAAGACTTCAAAAAATTTTAATGCATCTTTTTTTGCGCCCTCTTTTTCTTCGCCTTTTAGAATTTTAGGCAGGCTTACATTATCCAGTATTGTCATCCAGGGAAATAAAAGATCTTTCTGGCGCATATAGCTTACTCTTCCAGTTCTTCCAGTGAATTCTTCTCCGTCTATAAAGACAGTCCCCCTATCCGGCTTATCAAGACCGGAAATAATCTCAAACAATGTAGTTTTTCCACAACCGCTGGGGCCTATTATGGAAACTATTCTGCTTTCCTTAAGAACCAGGCTGATATTTTCGATTGTATCAAGCCCGTTATAACTTTTTTTTATTTCTCTGACTTCTATTTTAATATTCATTATTCAAGAAATTCATTTGTGTAAGCTTTTTTATAATCAAGTTTTTGGCTGATAAGCTCATTTTCAAACATCCATTCTGAAAAGTTCTTCCATATATTTTCTTCCATATAACCCCATTTTCCACTTTCCGGCATGTATTTGTCACTAAGGTACTTCTGGCTTCTCAGAACTATTTCCCTGTCAAGTTCCGGTGCGTTTTTCAATAAAGCCTCAGCAGCTTCATCAGGATTTTCTATTGCAAAAAGATAACCTTTGCGGGTTGCATCCAGGAATTTTTTAACCAGTTCTTTTTTATTTTTTAAAGTTTCCTCAGAGGCAATTATTACAGGAGTATAAAAGTCGAGCCTTTCATCAAAATCCTGAAGGAGCATAAAGTTTATTTCAAAGTTCTTTACCTCCGACGCTATCCCGTCCCAGCCATAGTATATCCAGGAGAAATCAACATCTCTCTGTACGCTAGTAATAAAATCTGAAGCACCTATATTTACCATATTAAGTTTTGAAAAATCTGCGTCATATTTTTCCATAAGCCCCTTAAGCATTGCGTCCTCTGCAGGCGAGCCCCATCCACCATATGTCTTATTTTCAAAATCTTTGGGAGTAAGTATATTTTTTTTCTTCATAGATGCAAATCCCGATGTATTGTGTGGGATTATTGCTGCAATAGATACGACTGGCAGAGAAGGGCTGGCAGTTCTTGCATATGTTACCTGTTCCTGGTAGCTTATCCCGAATTCTCCTTTTTCTGCTGCAATAAGGTCAGCTGAGCCGCCCTCCGTAGGCTGTACTATTTCTGCTTCAAGTCCTGCTTCCTTATAGTATCCTTTTTCCTTTGCTACATAAATACCGGTATGGTTTGTATTTGGCACCCAGTCAAGGACAATAGTTATTTTTCTGGTTTCAGGTTCTGCAGACTCTTCTTCTGTATCACTTGCAACAGCTGTGCTGCAACCGCTTATCAGCAGGAAAGCCGATAACAGGACCACTGATAAGTATAAAATTGATCTGTATTTTCTTTTTTTTGTTTTCATTTCAAACTCCTTATGTAATAAAATAATTAATTTCACTGGCATCAGCTCTTATTCTTCAAGAACTTCTCCTTTTTCAAATTTTTTCCAGGGCATTGACTTTTTCTCAACAAAATCAATAAGTCTGATAAACAGGATGCTAAGCACTGTAATAATGAGTATTGCCCCAAAAACTTTATCTGTAGCAAATGAATGCTTTGCGCGGAGCATAAATACTCCTATTCCGTCTTTGCCTCCGACCCATTCGCCTATGGTTGCGCCCATAATGCTATATGTAGCTGCTATCTTAAGTCCTGAAATGAATCCCGGAAGAGAATAAGGAAGTTTAATATACCTATATA
>JAQVJB010000035.1 GCA_028695395.1 Actinomycetota bacterium
GCAAAGCCTGCAAGTACTGAGAAAAAAACAGGTAAAAAAATACTTTTTTCATTATTGTGATTTTCACTACTCATTTAACCCTCCTTGGATTTTTCTTTATTATTTTTGCTTTCATTAGACACAGCCTGCATCATGCCCGCAAAAGTACTGATTACTTTTATTACGGGGCTTGTAACTAATATCCTTGCCAGTTTAACTACTTTTTGCAGCTGCAATACTATGGAACTGACACTCTGAGTAATCTCATTGATGCTTCCTATCTCGCTATTAAGCTTTGAGACTGTCTGATTTAAATTATCCACAACCGGAAACAGGCTTGTCTCAAGCTTCTCAGCTAATTTTTTTACTCTTATAAGTAATTTTACAAGAGGTACGGATACAATAATACCTATCAGGGAAAATACCGATATAAGTATTATTGATATTATTCCTACTATTTCAAGAGATGTCATTTTAAACCCCTGGTTATCAATTAAAAATATTAATATAACTGACTATGCTTTTTTATTATATTAATTTTAACTATATTATTCAAAAAAATGTAAATCTATTTTATAATTCATGTGACTCAAAAGAGATTTACATAAATTGCCGGTTTATTTTTTTGATAATAATATCTTTTAATAAATATTAAAATATTTTTATAAAATTATAAAAAAGGGAAAGATGAAACTAAAAGCAAAAAAAGTGAAATCAGTTATTTTCTCAGTAGTTCTATTAGTGTTTTCTTTTACAATTATATTTACGGCATCCTCATGTTTTGCAGGAACTGACAGTGCAACCACTATTAATGATTCTCTTGAAGAAGAACTGGAAGAGACTGGGATATCTGATGAAATTGAAGAAGAAATAGTTGAAGCTGTTAAAGGCGAGGACTTGACTGATTATGATAATGCTCAGGTCGGTGCAGAGATTAAAGGTGCAATTCCGGGATTTTTATGCACCAATAAGGATAATATCATAACCATTGAAGTAAAAAATACTTCCGATTTTACCTGGAGAGTTGATTCCAAATACCCTGTCAAGGTAGCCTATCATTATTATGGCCAGGATGTTGATGCAAATGATTATGACGGGACCTCAAGAAGTGTATTTGAAAATGATGTAGAGCCTGGAGAAACTGCAAAGATAGACGTATTGATAAATGATATCACGCAATCGGGCAATTATGTACTGCAGATAGATATAGTGCTCGAAGGAAAATACTGGTTTTCTTCCAAAGGAGTAGAGATGCTGGAAAGCCCGGTTTTCTTTTCAGAATGTGCTCAATAAGAAGCAGATGGGACATATTGTAGTACTAGAATAATAAATTTCATAAAATATAATTAAAGCCTGAAAGAGATTTAATCCATTTCAGGCTTTTTTATTTGAATTTAAATTATTAAACGATTTTCTTAAAACTAATTAATGGTTTATTTGAAATTTTTTACCGACAATATTTTCATATGAGGTTATATATCTCTCTGTTGTTTTTAATATGATTTCTTCTGGCAATTCAGGAGGAACTGAATTTCTGTCCCAGCTGGACGATAAAAGATAGTCTCTTAAAAATTGTTTATCAAAACTTTTCTGTGACTTACCGACTTTATAGTCGTTTTTAAACCAGAATCTAGATGAATCAGGGGTAAGGACTTCGTCTGCAAGAATAATATTGCCATTTAAAAATCCGAATTCAAATTTTGTATCTGCTATTATGATTCCTTTATCTGATGCATGATGCGCAGCACTTTTGTAAATATCTATGCTTTTTTTCTTAATAAGCTCCATGACTTCTTTCCCGAATCTGCCAGAAGCTTCTTTAAAACTTAGCGGCATATCATGTCCTTCTGATTCTTTCGTAGTAGGTGTAAAAATAGGCTCTGGAAATTTTGCACACATCTCAAGCCCGGAAGGCAGGACTTCATCTCCGACTTTACCGGTTTCAAGATATTCATTCCAGGCAGAACCAGTTATATATCCTCTGACTATGCATTCAACAGGAAGAATATCAAGCTTTTTTACTATTACAGCTCTGCCTCTTAGAATTTCTTCATAATTCTTTAATTCTTCTGGAAATTTATCAAAATCAGATTGAACGATATGATTGTCTACCTGTTTATTTAAATAATTAAACCAGAATAAAGAAATCTGGTTTAAAAGAATTCCTTTATAGGGGATAAGGGTAGGTAAAACATAATCAAAAGCAGATATTCTATCCGTAGTTACTATCAGAAGGTTCTCCCCGGTCTCAAAAACTTCTCTTACTTTACCTGTTTTTATTTTTTTTAATCCTTTTATTTCAATATTCCCTATTGTCTTCAAAATAACCTCCCGAATTTATTTATTAGTAAAACCGCTTATTTTTTAAATCTCATGCTTTTCAGAAAAAAATTCATTAGTTCTCTTGTGCTATTATATAGCAGTTCATCAGCATTCTCTACAGCATCATTTAAATCCATAGGTTTGTTTATTATTGAAAAATTCCCAGCAAAGAGGCCGTTGTTTTCACGCGAGACATTTTTTCTGTCAATCAGGACAGAACCATTAATGGTTATTACAGGTATGCCATGTTTTTTTGCCAGACTTGCTACGCCGAAAGCGCTTTTGCCAAAAAAAGTCTGCCTGTCAAATGCTCCTTCTCCTGTAATGACAAGATCGGCACCTTTTATTTTTTCTTCAATGCCCGTTACATCCATTATTATATTAACGCCTATCCTTAACTTCGCATTTAGAAATGCCACCATTCCGCCTCCAAGGCCGCCTGAAGCTCCTGCTCCCTTAAGATCTCTTATATTCTTACCAAGATCATTTTTTATTACTTTGGCGAAATTAATAAGCCCTCTGTTAAGCTCCCTTATCATCTTTGAGTCTGCTCCTTTTTGAGCTGCATAAACATAAGCTGCGCCATTTTTTCCGGTAAGAGGATTTTCCACATCGCATGCACATTCAAATAAAACATCTTTTGCTTTTTTATACAGGCCAGTCATATCTATCTTCTTTATTTTCTGAAGCTGTTTGCCGCCATAACCTAGCAGATTTTCATTTTCATCATAAAACCTGATTCCAAGTGCCTGAGCCATGCCCATTCCGCCATCATTGGTCGCGCTTCCTCCTATGCCCAGAATTATTTTTTTTGCGTTTTTATCAATTGCCTCCTTTATTAGCTGCCCTGTTCCATAAGTTGTCGTCTCCATTGGATTTCTTTTATCGAAAGGAAGCATCCAGAGCCCGGAAGCGGAAGCCATTTCTATTACTGCGATATTACTCTTGAGCATTCCGAACTTAGTCTCAATGTCTTTTCCCAGAGGATCTTTTACAACAGCTTTGATATATTTGCCGCCTAGACTTTCAACCAATGTTTCAAGGGTGCCGTCACCGCCATCTGCCATAGGGTTTGTTTCAATAATTACTGATTCATCTAAATCTTTTATTACCCCAGCGATTGTATTGCAAACCTGGTTGGCAGTCAGACTACCTTTATACTTGTCACATGCAATAAGTATTTTAAGCATTAAGTAAAATTCATTAATTAAATCTTATTCTTTTACCCTATTGTAGCTGTTTTTAAAGCTGATGAACAAATACATTCCCTGTTTCTGCTTATCTTGGGTATCGCTTTAAAAAGTAATTTGCGAAGTTTATCATTATTATCATTAAAAACTTTTATAACTTCTTCATAGGTAACAGGTTTTATTTCAGGATTACCCTCCAGGCCGGCATCATAATCTGTTATAAGAGAAATATTCACATAGCAGATTTCCATTTCTCTTGCAAGATAACATTCAGGATATTGTGTCATATTAATTACTTCCCAGCCTTGAGAAGAAAACCATCTGCTCTCAGATTTAGTAGAGAATCTGGGCCCCTGTATTATCACCACTGTACCTTTTTCGTGATAGGAAATGCCGATTTCAGAGGCACTCTGTATAACAGCTTCCCTTAAATCAGGACAATAAGGGTGGGCAGATGATACATGTCTTGTAACAGGGCCATCATAAAAAGTATCTTTCCTGGAATTAGTCCTGTCAATAAACTGATCACAGAAAACAAAATCTCCTGGCTTTATATGAGGCTGAAGGCTGCCAGCAGAACAAGGACCAAATAATCTTTTAACCCCAATCTTTTTCATAGCATAAACATTAGCTCTATAATTAATCATATGAGGTGGAAATGAGTGATTTCTGCCATGCCTGGGAAGAAAAGCCACATCTATACCTTCATGTTTGCCGATTACTATTTTATCTGAGGGAGCTCCATAGGGCGTTTCAATATAAAATTCATCTTTTATATCCAGAAAAGAATAAAATCCCGAACCTCCAAATACGCCTATCTCGGCACTTGGTAATTTTTTCATTCTGCTCCTTTCATTAATTATCTGAATGAAAATAATCAGCTAAAGATATTTTAAAAAAGAAAACTTTCAGTGACTGATATCATATAAATTTCATTTATTTTTTACAAACTCAATTTTTATTTGAGGACATTACTTTCCTTATTAAATATAATTATTTTTTTATTTTCTGATAATATAATATTAAATAAGATAAATTAGAAAAGGAAAATATGAAGATAATAGATATAAAGACTTTCCAAAGAGTAGATTTTATAAATATTACAGGAGAAATAGAAAAAATAATTAATGATTCAAAAGTAGACAATGGCCTGGTTTGTTTATTTGTCCCCCACACAACAGCCTCGCTTACATTAAATGAAAATGCTGATCCTTCTGTAAAAAATGATATTAAATCCAAGCTTGAAAATCTAATACCGAAAAATGATAATTATACGCATGCTGAGGGGAATTCTGACTCCCATCTGAAATCAAGCATATTTGGAGCAAGCCTTACGCTTATTATCTCCAGGGGAAGACCTGTTTTAGGAACATGGCAAGGAATTTATTACTGTGAGTTTGACGGACCAAGGAATAGAAAATTATACATTAAAATAATAAAAGACAATGACTCTATTTGACAATATTAATAAGGAAACTGTAAAAAATAATAAGTATTCACCCCTTGCAGATAGAATAAGGCCTGTTAATCTTGATGATTTTGTCGGACAGGAACATCTTTTTGGAAAAGACAAAATACTCAGGAAGATTATTGAAAATGATAACTTAAGCTCAATGATATTCTGGGGGCCTCCCGGAAGCGGCAAGACTACAGCTGCTGGGATAATAAAAGAAAAGACTAAAAACAAATTCCTTTCTTTTTCTGCAGTTACGGCAGGCATAAAACAAATAAAAGAAATAATGGACATGGCCGCAAGGGAAATTGACCTTACTGGACGAAAAACAGTTTTATTTATTGATGAGATACATAGGTTCAATAAAGCCCAGCAGGATGCATTCCTTCCATTTGTAGAAAAGGGTACAATAATCTTATTGGGCGCTACAACGGAAAATCCATCCTTTGAAGTAAATTCGGCGCTTCTTTCAAGATGCAAGGTTTTTGTCTTTAACAGGCTCACTGATAAAGACATAAGTTTTCTGCTAAAAAATGCCATAAATGATAAAGCAAAAGGTTACGGTGAGCTTGATATAAAAATCAATGCAGATACCATTGCTTTTATATCTCAATTCGCAGATGGAGATGCGAGAATAGCATACAATATACTCGAGCTTTCAATTCAAATGCTGACAGATAAAAATAAAAAAAATATTGAGATTACAATTCCTGATATTGAACGCATTATACAGAAGAAAATGCTTTTCTATGATAAAAATGGCGAGGAACATTATAACCTCATTTCTGCACTGCATAAAAGTATGCGCGGAAGCGATCCTGATGCTGCAGCGTACTGGACGATAAGGATGATTGAGTCAGGCGAAGACCAACTTTATATCATAAGGAGGATAATAAGATTTGCATCTGAAGATATAGGCCTGGCTGATACCAATGCTTTAACAGTTTCTTTAGCTGCAAAAGAAGCTTTCCAGTTTATCGGGCCTCCTGAAGGTAATCTTCCAATAGTTGAAGCAGCAGTATATTGCGCTATGGCTCCTAAAAGCAATTCTCTTTATGTGACCTATAATAATATAATGAAAGATATAAATAAGTATCTTTCATTGCCTGTTCCCCTTCATATAAGAAACGCGCCTACAAAACTCATGAAAGAAACGGGTTATGGTAAAGGATATGCATATCCGCATGATTATAAAGATGCAATAGTCAGCCAGTCTTATCTTCCTGAGGAAATAGCAAAAAAACAGTTTTATTATCCTACAGAAAGAGGATTTGAAAAAATCCTGAAGGAAAGATTAAACAAAATAAAAGAATATAAAAAGAAACTTAATAAAAATTTTTGAATAAAGTGTCTAATATAGATATAAAATTAATTAGATTCCAGTTCTAAGAAATAATATAAGTACTAAAAATAGAATAATATAAATTCAGATAAATAAGTTTTAGATGTAGAATTTTTTCAGACCAGGTTATACGTCCCCAGAAGTTCAGCAATCTGTATTGCGTTTAATGCCGCACCTTTTCTCAGCTGGTCACCGACAACCCACATGCATATGCCGTTGGGACATGAGATATCTTCTCTTATTCTTCCAACAAAAACATTGTCCTTACCTGAAGAATCAAGAGTGGTCGGGTATATTTTATTTTTAAAATCATCTTTTAACGTGATACCGGGTGCATTTTTTAATGCTTCCATGCATTCAGCAACTGTAAGTTTTCTTTCAGTTTCTATATTTACAGATTCAGAATGCGAAGTAAGTACCGGGACTCTAACTGTAGTAGCAGATATCATAATGTTTTCATCACCCATTATTTTTCTTGTTTCATTTGTCATTTTCATTTCTTCTTTTGTATAACCGTTATCAAGAAAAACATCTATATGGGGTATGACATTAAATGCTATTCTTTGGGGAAAGATTTCGTTTATTATCTCGCCATCTTTTTTATTTATTATTTTTTCAACCTGGTCCTGAAGCTCTACAATTCCTTTTGCTCCTGCTCCGGAAACAGACTGATATGTACTGACTACCACCCTTTTTATCCTTGAAATATCATATATAGGTTTTAAGGCAACTACCATTATAATAGTCGAACAGTTGGGATTTGCTATTATGCCTTTATGCAATTTTACATCACCAGGATTTACCTCAGGGACAATAAGCGGTACCTTCTCGTCCATCCTGAAAGCGCTGCTGTTATCTATTACTACTGCACCGCTTTCCACTGCATATGGAGCAAATTCTATTGACCTTGAAGCTCCAGCAGAAAATAAAGCAATGTCTATGTTTTTAAAAGAATCTCTTTTTAATTCTTTTACTTCTAATTCTTCACCTTTAAATTTGATTTTTTTACCAGCTGATTTCACTGAAGCAAGCGGCAGCAGATTTTTTACCGGCAGTTTTCTCTCTTCAAGAATGGATAAAAAAACATTGCCCACGGCACCTGTTGCACCAGCAATAGCTACATTATATTCTTTCAAAAAAATCCTCCTGACATAAAAACTATTCTTTTTCCAGGCTAAAACAATCGTGAAGCAGCCTTATCGCTTCTTTTACTCTGTCTTTCCTGAGTACGCATGAAATAATTATAGGAGATGTTGAAATCATTTCAATATTGATATTATTTTCGCCCAGACAAGAAAACATCTTTGAAGCCACTCCTGGATGTGATTTCATTCCTGCTCCGACAATTGAAACTTTTGCAATATCAGTATCCACTTCTACAGATTCAATATGAAGCGTAATCTTCATTCTATCAATTACTTCTTTTGCAATCTTCAAATCTTCATTTTTAATTGTAAGTGAAATTGCTGCTTTACCCTTTTCGCTTACATTCTGCACAATCATGTCAACATTAATATGAGCCTCTGCAAATTCACTGAATAATCTAGCAGCCACACCCGGCACGTCTGGAATTCCGAAAACCGAAATCTTGACCTGATTCGTATCATATGAAACACCTGAAACAACTGCCTGCTCCATTTTATCATTAACGCTTTCCGTATTCATAACCCAAGTCCCTTCATTATTATTAAAGCTGGATCTTACATGAATTATAACTTCATGATTTTTTGCATATTCAACAGCTCTTAAATGTAAAACTTTCGCGCCTGAAGACGCAAACTCCAGCATTTCGTCATAAGATAATATATTTATTTTTCTAGCATTTGTGATTATATTTGGATCTCCGGTAAATACTCCTTCAACATCTGTGAAAATCTCGCAGTATTTTGCACCCAGAGCAGATGCAAGCGCAACTGCAGTCGTATCTGAACCACCTCTACCAAGCGTTGTAATATCACACTCAGAAGTAACCCCCTGAAAACCTGCTACTATTACTATATTTCCTTTAGAAAATTCTTTAAATATCCTTTTCTTTCCAACATCAAGTATTTTAGCTTCAGAAAAAGTATCATCAGTCAGAATGCCTGTCTGGTATCCAGTAAGAGAAACAGCTTTTGCTCCCTTTTCAATAATTGCCATTGCAAGCAAAGAACTAGAAACCTGTTCCCCTGTTGATAAAAGCATATCCATTTCTCTTCTTGAAGGATTATTTGAAATCTTTGCTGAAAGCCCTATTAAATCATCAGTCGTGTCGCCCATAGCAGAAACGGTTATAACAACATTTTTTCCTTCTTTATTTGCTATAATCGCTCTATCTGCTACTTTATTGATTTTTTCAATAGTGCCGACAGAAGTCCCACCGAATTTCATTACTACTATGTTATTATCATCCATAATCCACCAATTCATGACTAAAAAATAATTTTTTAGCAATTATATAATAAAATTCATTAACTGCAAGCAAAGAAGCCTTTAGAGATTAATAAAAAAAACATAAAAATGTTATAATTAGTAATGCTTTTTTTCTTTTTTGAAATTAATAGTTATCAGGAGGAGAAATGATAGACCTAAAAACATCTTATATGGGAATAAATCTTAAGAATCCATTAATACTTGGAGCTTGCAATATAAGTGAAGATACTGAATCAGCAAAAATTCTTGAAGATGATGGAATAGCAGCTATTGTTTTTAAATCATTATTTGAAGAACAGATAATATTTGAAAAAATACAGTTAAAAGAATTCAGAAATGAGTATGCTGACAGACATGCTGAAATGATTTCTGTTTTTCCTTCAATCAGCCACGGAGGGCCCAAAGAACATTTATACAAAATAAAGAAACTAAGAAATGCAGTAAAAATTCCTATAATAGCTAGCTTGAACTGCATAAATAAAGAAACATGGATAGATTATGCAAAACAGCTTGAAGATACAGGAGTTGACGGTCTGGAGCTTAATTTTTACTCATCTCATGCTGTAAATGATCAAAAAAACATAAATATTGAAAAAATGCAGTTAGATGTGATTGCATCGATAATCTCATCCATAAATATACCCGCTAGCGTGAAGATGAATTATTTCTTTACAGATATAAAAAGCATTATTATTGATATGGCAAAGACCGGAATTAAAGGATTTGTTTTTTTTAATAAAGTTTTTACTCCGGAAATCAATATAGAAAAGGAAGACTACTTTTATCCTATGCCTATATCATGTAAATGTGAAAACAAAATACCTTTAAGATTTACAGGAATGCTTTCCGCCAAAACCAAAGCGGATATTTGCTCAAGCACCGGAATATTTGATGCAGAAGACGTAATAAGCATGATCCTCAGTGGAGCTTCTTGCGTGCAGATGGTAAGCACTATATATAAGAATAAACTTAAAAACACAGACGTCATTCTTTCAGATATCAGGAAATGGATGAAAGAACACAATTATGGCAGTATCGCAGATTTTAAAGGAAAACTTTCAAAAGAAAATCTGAAAGATCCTTTCTTTCTTGAGCGAGAGCAATATATAGACATTTTAAACAATAATGAAACTATAATAAAAAAACAGTATAAAATATAGGCAGTATAGTGTTCTTTATTTTGTTTAAATAATTTACCTGAAAGTTATCTCTTAAATGTAAACAAAATATTGATATGATTTCAGAAATATTTTAAATCGCCTGTTTATTAAAAACTGGCATGATTATTAAAAAAATAGTAAAATTATGAGTTTGCAGTGCTGAAAATAAATTTAATAATAATTTTATAAAATACTAAGGAGAAAAAAGGAAAATGAAGAAAATGGAAACAATGGATGGCAATACCGCCGCTTCCTATGTAGCCTATGCTTTTACGGAAGTCGCTGCCATTTACCCGATTACCCCTTCATCTACGATGGCTGAGGTCGTTGATGAATGGTCTGCTAATGGAAGGCTTAATATATTTGGCCAAAGAGTTCATGTTTCAGAATTGCAGTCTGAAGCTGGAGCTTCCGGAGCTGTTCACGGTTCCCTTTCAGCAGGAGCGCTGACCACAACATTTACTGCATCTCAAGGTTTGCTGCTGATGATTCCAAATATGTATAAGATAGCCGGAGAGTTTCTTCCTGGCGTATTCCATGTCTCAGCAAGAGCTCTTGCCACCCATGCATTGTCAATATTTGGCGATCATTCTGATGTGATGGCAGTCAGGCAGACAGGCTGCGCACTATTTGCTACAGGTTCGGTTCAGGAGATAATCGACCTCGGCGCAGTTGCTCATCTTGCAGCAATCAAAGCAAGAGTGCCTTTTGTGCACTTTTTCGATGGTTTCAGGACATCCAGCGAAGTTCAGAAAGTTGAACTTATTGATTACAAAGATTATGCAAATATGCTTGATATGGATGCACTAAAATCTTTCAGAGACAGATCCATGAACCCTGAAAGACCTTATACCAAGGGTACTGCTCAAAATCCGGATATATTCTTTCAAGCTAAAGAATCAGGTAATCAGTTTTATGAAAAAGTTCCTGACATTGTAGCAGATTATATGGCCCAGCTAAGCAAACTGACAGGCAGAGATTACAAACCATTTGTCTATTATGGTGCAAAAGATGCTGAAAATATAATTATTGCCATGGGTTCTGTCACTGAGACAATTGAAGAAACAATTGATTACTTAAACAAAAATGGCGAAAAAGTAGGTCTTATAAAAGTACATCTTTACAGACCTTTCTCAGAAAAATATTTCTTTGATATTTTACCAAAATCAGTAAAAAAAATAGCAGTACTTGACAGAACAAAGGAACCGGGTTCTTTAGGCGAACCGCTATATCAGGATATACAATCGCTATTCTACAAAAAAGAAAATGCGCCTCTTATCGTTGGTGGAAGATATGGACTGGGTTCTAAAGATACTACCCCGGCACAGATTTTAGCAGTTTACGACAATCTTAAATCTGATAGTCCTATTAACAGTTTTTCAATCGGTATAATAGATGATGTGACAAATCTTTCACTTCCTGCCAAGGAAGGAATAGTCACTGTTCCGGAAGGAACTGTTCAATGCAAATTCTGGGGTCTTGGTTCAGATGGAACAGTCGGTGCAAATAAGAATGCGATTAAAATAATAGGTGACCAGACAAATATGTATGCTCAGGGTTATTTTGAATATGATTCCAAAAAGTCAGGAGGAGTCACTATTTCTCATTTGAGATTTGGGAAAAACCCCATCAAATCTACTTATTATGTTGGACATGCCGATTACATTGCCTGCCATAATCAGGCATATGTTAATCAATATGATCTTCTTAAGGGATTAAAGAAGGGCGGAACATTTTTATTAAACTGTCAGTGGAGTCCTGAAGAGCTTGAAAACAGACTGCCTGGAAGCATGAAAAGATACCTGGCAAAAAATGAAATTAAGTTCTATACGGTAAATGCTACAGACATAGCAGTGGAAATCGGTCTTGGAAACAGGATTAATATGATATGCCAGGCAGCGTTTTTCAAACTTGCCAATATCATCCCTATAGATGATGCTGTCAAATATCTTAAAAAAGCCATAGAAAAGACTTATGGCAAAAAGGGAGCCGATATAGTTAAAATGAATCATGAAGCTGTTGACAGAGGGATAAGCTCACTGGTTGAAATAAAAGTTCCTGCTTCCTGGGCAGATGCAAAAGATGAAAAAGAAGAAAAAATTGATGAGCCTGAATTCATAACCAATATATTAAAAGTGATGAACAGACATGAAGGAGACAATATTCCTGTAAGCGCTTTTGTTGGAAATGAAGATGGTGTTTTCCCTTCAGGAACTACTGCTTACGAAAAAAGAGGAGTTGCAGTAACTGTGCCTGAATGGCAGAAAGATAATTGCATCCAGTGCAATCAGTGCTCATATGTATGCCCGCATGCAGCGATAAGACCTATGCTTTTCACAGATGATGAACTTAAAAAAGCACCTGAAGGCTTTGAGACCCTTGAAGCAAAAGGAAAAGGTCTTGAAGGTTATAAATATAAGATACAGGTCTCCCCTCTTGATTGTACAGGATGCGGTAACTGCGTAGATACATGTCCTGCAAAAGAAAAGGCTCTTGTACTTAAATCTCTTGACAGCCAGATGCAGGAAGCTGCAAACTGGGATTTCTCGGTTTCTGTAAGACCGAAAGAAAATCTCGTTTCACCCGAAACACTTAAGGGAAGTCAGTTCAAACAACCGTTATTCGAATTTTCGGGAGCTTGTGCAGGCTGTGGAGAAACACCCTATGTTAAGCTTATAACACAGCTGTTCGGAGACAGGATGCTTATTACTAATGCGACAGGATGCTCCTCAATATGGGGTGCTTCCGCTCCGTCAACACCTTATTGTAAGAATTGGGACGGCAAAGGACCGGCATGGGCAAATTCCCTTTTCGAAGATAATGCTGAATATGGATATGGGGCAGCTCTTGGAATCAAACAGATAAGAGCTAAAGTTGCCGACCTTGCAGGTGAGCTGATTAAGATGGACATACCTGAAAATCTGAAAACTGCCCTTGGCGAATGGCTTGCAAGTAAGGATGATGCAGAGATTACCAAGACAACGTCTAAAAATCTTCTTCCTTTGCTTGAAGTTAAGCTTTCTGATGAAAAAGCTGATAATTTAAGAAAAGAAATATTTATCAGAAAAGATTATCTTAATAAAACATCGGTCTGGATATTCGGCGGAGACGGATGGGCTTATGATATAGGCTATGGCGGACTTGACCACGTAATCGCTTCGGGAGAAAACGTAAATATTCTAGTACTTGATACAGAAGTTTATTCCAATACCGGTGGCCAGTCATCAAAATCTACACCTATAGGCGCTGTTGCAAAATTTGCTGCTTCAGGAAAAAAGATAAAGAAAAAAGATCTGGGTATCATAGCAACTACTTATGGCTATGTGTATGTTGCTCAGATAGCAATGGGCGCAAATAAAAACCAGACATTGAAAGCAATTATAGAAGCTGAAAAATACGATGGCCCCTCTCTTATTATCGCTTATTCTCCATGTATAAATCATGGAATAAAAATCGGAATGGGCAAATCCCAGACAAGGGAAAAGCAGGCTGTTGATTCTGGTTACTGGCATCTTTACAGATATAATCCCGAGCTTAAAGAGCAAGGTAAAAATCCTTTCATTCTTGACAGCCAGGAACCCAAAGAACCGTTCAGGGAATTTCTAATGGGTGAAGTAAGATATTCAGCTCTGACAAAGACTTTCCCCGAAATTGCGGAAAAACTGTTTGAAAAAGCTGAAAAATATGCAAAAGAAAAATACGAGAATTATAAAAAAATGGCTGAAAAGGCCTGAACAGTTAATTATTTTTAATAATTATAAAAAAAGTTTTACAAACACAGTAAGACAAATTTATAAAACTAAAAAAGAATACCAGATTAAAAATCTGGTATTCTTTTTTATAACTTATATTAAAAAAATTTATATCTCTGTTCTTCCGGAAAGAGCTCTTCCTATTGTAACCTGATCAGCATATTCAATATCACCGCCGACAGGAAGACCGCTTGCAAGCTTTGTAATCTTAAGGTCAAACTGTTTTAAAACTTTATTCAGATAAGTCGCAGTACTGTCTCCCTCAACTGTCGGATTTAATGCAAGTACAACTTCTGTGATTCCGAGAATTTTTATCCTTTCTATTAATTTGGGAATTCTTATTTCTTCCGGACCTATATTTTCAATAGGTGAAAGCAAGCCTCCCAAAACATGGTAAAGCCCGGTGAATTGGCCGGAACTCTCTATTACTGATACATCACTTATTTTTTCAACAATACATATTATCTGATTATTCCTTCCGGAATCATTGCAAATAGGACATTTTTCATCTTCGGAAATATTAAAACATTCCTGGCAGAATTTAACTTTGTCTTTCATGTCAGTCAGAGCTTTGGAAAAATCTTCAATATCTTCCCGGGATTGCTTCAATAAATAATAAACAATTCTTTTTGCAGATTTCGGACCAATACCAGGTAGTTTTCTGAATTCATCGATAAGATTTTCAACTGAACTTATTTTATTGCTGCTCATATCAATATTAAAACATGCCTGGCATATTAATGCCGCCAGTAATAGAACCCATCTTGTTTTTATATTCTTCTTTTGACTTATTTATAGCGTCGTTTATAGCAACAAGCACCAGATCTTCCAGCATCTCTATATCATCAGAATCTATAACATCTTTATCTATTTTAATTTCATGTACTACCTGTTCTCCATCAACTTTGACTTTTACTGCCCCTCCGCCAGATGATGCTTCAAAAACCATGCCTTTTATCTCTTCCTGTACCTCGTCAAGTTTCCTCTGCATAGCTTTAGCCTGTTTCATCAAATCTCCATAATTAAGACCCATTTTTTTTCTCCTTAATCTTAAATTTCTCTTCTAAATAATCATAAAGCCCTGCATTTCCCTTCTCAGGTCCAACAGAATCTTTAACTTCATCATCTGTTTTTTTATCCTTTTTATTTTTTGTCTCCGTTTTATTTTTTAAATCGCTGAAATCATCAGGTTTATCTTTAACTTCAAGGACAGTGTCTTTATTTATATTTTCATTTCTCAAATCAATCAAATCTTCCCCCTGGCTTTCCAGAAGAAATTCTATATAAAAATTTTTACCGAGAATTGAATTCAATGTATCCCGTATTAATTTCATATTCTCAGCATCATTGAGCTTTTCTTTATGCCAATTATAATTATCAGGCAAAAAGAACATGATTTTATCACTATCTGTATTATATTTCTTTACTTCTGCCAAAAGTGAATTAAGGGAAATACTTTTGCTCTTTATAATGTTGAGTGCCTGTTCCCAGTCCGTTTTTTCAATTTTTATATTACTTTCTGAATCAATTTTCTTTTTTGGTTTGGCAGTTTCCTTTAAATCAATTGCTTTGTCTTGAAGGATTTCGTCTTTTTTGCCTTCATCCGCTTTCATATTTTCAATTTTTATTTCATTATTCTTTATGTCCTGGACACCGGAATTTGCTGCTATTTTTAAAACATCTTTAAAGCTTCCCCTGAAATTATCAAATCTTTCATTAAGTTCCCTGACTGAATTTTCAAGTCTTTGAATAGTGTCATTATATTTTTCTGAATCTTTATCTTTGCTTGATATATTTTTTGCCGTCTTCTCTTTTACATCGGTTTTAATATTTAAAGCTTTTATAATACCTGATTTAAATAATATCCATACAGGATGGCCTGACTTTATCCTATTTAAAATATCCATAAAAATCATTATAAATTCATTTAACTGCCAGTTTGCTATAAGGCGGCTCTGATCTAGGTATTTTTCTCTATATTCCTCTCCGGAATTTACATAATCAAACCCTTCAGGATTATTTTTGACAAAATAAAGGTTTTGCAGATGTTCGATAAATTTTTCTACAAAGACTTCAAGATTCTGGTGAAGTTTTTCAAGCCTGCTGATAAAAAAACCAGCTT
>JAQVJB010000134.1 GCA_028695395.1 Actinomycetota bacterium
CAATCGGTTATCAGTATGTTGCTGAAATAACTTATCCGGCTCCGGAAGGAACATCAAACGGGTTACTTAATCTTGCCGGTCAAGCTTCTGTTATATTTATATATGGAATGGAAATATTGAGAGGAAAAGACGGCTCATTCAGGGTTTCTCTTTTGACTCTTGCAGGTTTAATGTTATTATGCACAATACTTATTCTCTGGTTAAAAGAATCAAAAGTTTTAAATACAGGCGCACCCTTGGAAGAATTTTAACAGACAGCAGTATCTACCAAACAGAATTTAAATTTAACGTAATTATTATAAGAAACATATAGTAATTTACTAACAAGTAAGATAATTAAGAACCTGCCATAATAATATATATCGATAAAGCAACTATAAAGAATATAATCGACCAGGCTGCAGTAGAAAAAACAATAAAAACTCCTTCTTTTATTCTGTTTCTGGAAGCTAAAAATATGGGATGAGCCAGGGCAATTGAACCTGTAACTAATGCGCTGACGATAAAAATTGTTAAAAACATAAAGCCTTGTATGATTTCCATATTCCTGGAAGAATCAAACAACTTGGAAATATTATTCATAATAAATAAAACCAGAATGCAGTATGCTGCCAGTCCAAGTGACTGGTAAAGACCTTTTAAGATAATATTCTTTGCTTTCATAATTTCTCCTTATAAATATCTGATTACTTTAAATTTTATTTTTTCTATATCAAGCAAAATATTGAAAAAGAGGCCAAATTATACATCCCCATTATGAGATTACCTCTACTATATTAAAAAAATCTATAAACCATAAGGTAAAGCCAAATAATTTAAGAAAAGACTTCAGGTAAGAAAATAAATAATACAAAAACCTAATGCCAGTATTCCCGTGACCAAAGAAGTAACAGATAATTTTCTGTATTTTTCATTAATTAAATCTGCATCCATTGCAACATCTCCTTTCAATATAATACTTTTTATTATTTTATAACTCTCTATATCATTTTTATTTACCCTTATAAAAAATAGTGGACATATCAAGAGGCTCGTTTCCGGTAACAGCCTTAATACAATAGAAAATATTCATGCAGGCACTCATCATAAATGCACCCGGGCGCAGATAAAAAATAGAGCGCACAACCCTTGCAAATGAATAATGAAATGAAAAGGCTTTCCTCCATAAATTGCGATGAGCGGCCAGAAGTTCTTCCGGTGTCATTTTCACAGGATTAAATGTAACATTATACCCGTTATAATATTCCCATCCCCTGTCTTTCTTGATACGTCCTTCTTTTTCAAACCTGTCATATATTGCTGTACCTTTAAACGGTGTGAGTATGCTTAAAAAAGGCACATCGACACCTATCTTGTAAAGACGCTTGGCCATTTCTGCAATGCTTTCAGGGGTATCATTATCAAATCCACTTATAAAGCCTGCCATAACAGTTATGCCATGGCGGTGAAGATTTCTTATTTTTCGTTTGTAATCAGCTACTTTATTCTGACCTTTGGCAGCCTCTTCTAAAGACTGCCCATCAAATGATTCCAATCCAAAAAACACTCCTATGCAACCGGATTTTTTCAAGAGCCTTAACAATTCAGTATCTTCAGCAATATCCATACTCGCCTGGGACAGCCACCAGCGTTTTAAAGGTATCATTCTTCCCAGTAATTCCTTTATATAGCTACGATTAACTGTAAGATTGTCATCCCAGAACCATACTATCTTGCGCTGCCACCAATACCTGAACTTATTATATTGTATATCCCTTATAACTTCTCCCACAGGCCTAACTCTGAAACCAGGATTTAAGGACGGCACTGAGCAAAAACTACAATGGAAAGGACACCCCCTGGTAGCCTGAATGACATGAGGTATAACAAATCTTGAGCAAAGAAGGTCATAACGTGGAACCGGAATTTCATCCAGTGATAATGGCCTGCCTCTATATATTTTACGCAGAGTAAGTTCTTGAACATCATTTATCATTTCCACCCACACCGATTCTGCTTCACCGGTAATAATACAGTCAAAGTAGTTCAATGACTCCCGGGAACAAAAAGTGACATGCGGTCCACCTCCAACAACAATTTTTTTACGTTTGTGAAATTCATCAGACAGTCGATAAGCTTCCGGAGCAAAACCGCTAAAGAAAGATAAACAAATCAGATCAGCATCAGTTTCCAAATCGATCTGTTGAACCTGTTGATGGATTACACGGACTTTATGAGGTTTGGGAGTTAATGCAGCAAGGTGAATACCTGTTAATGATGCTACAAAATCTATTTCATGGCCTCTTAGATACCTTTGGACATATACTACTATAATATCAATCTTCACAAAAGACTTTCTTTTCTTTTTTATCAATCATGTCTGTTATTAATGACACTCAGAAATAAAAAAAATTAACCTTTTTTTATCAGCCTGTTAACATTATCAGCTAATTTTAAATATTTATTTAGTGATTCAGGATTTATCCGTTCAAAACGACTATATAAATTGGTGGTTATATCAAAAAATCCCTGTATATCTTTAATTCTTTCAAGGGCATATTCTTCGGAGGAAGACTTTTCTTTTTTACTCGCAAGCTGTTCTTTCGTTTTATGGACTATATCCATCATTGGGTCAATCTCACGACGTTTTTGCTCGCTGACCACCTGATTAAAAAGCTGCCAGACATTTTTTATGCATTCATAATACTTGCGCCTGTCACCTGATTTATTGACCAGGCTTACTATCTTCCAGCTTAGCAGCTCCTTCAGGCTATTGCTAACATTGGACCTGGCAACATTAAGAGTCGCCGTTATTTCTTCTATTGTCAAAGGCTCAGGAGAAATAAAGAGCAGGCTGTACACCTGGCACTCGGTCCGGTTAAGTCCCCAATGCGAAAGCTTCTCTCCCCAGTCAAGTATAAAATTATTAAGTTCTTCAGTTAATTTCATATTAATGCTCTTTTAAAAATATTTCACTGGAGTCAATTATAACAGAAATATCAGTTATTACAATAATAGATAACAATAGATAATTAAATTATCAGGTTCTCTTATATTATCAATATATTTTTCTGATTAAAAAAGAGCTAAAATATGCGTACCCTCAGCTAATTTTATTTGACAGGAAGTATTAATAATAATATTTTAATAGTAATATTTTAAAAAATATTTACTTCCTATTTTTATTAGTATGCAAATAACCTGGATATGTATATTTGAATATATTATTTTAGGTCTTGAAATGGCAAGCGCAATTTTAATAGTAGCCACTATTTTAATTGCTGGTATAAAAGCTGCCCTGAACTTTAAAAAAATAAAAGATAAAAATCAGATATATATTTCAACAAGAACAATGGTAGGGAGAGGAATTCTGCTGGGACTTGAGATATTAATTGCTGCAGACATAATAAGGTCTGTATGCGTGGAATTTAACTTTCAAAACATAGCAGTTCTGGGACTTATCATAATTGTAAGAGTTATACTTGGTTTTACCCTGGAAGTAGAAATAAGCGGCAAATGGCCTTGGCAGCAAAAAAAATAATGCTAGCTAAATCCAAAACCTTATCTCTAACAGATATTAAAACCAATCTTTATCAGGTTTTGTACAGTTTAAAAAAAGATACCAACT
>JAQVJB010000036.1 GCA_028695395.1 Actinomycetota bacterium
GCTTTTATAAAAGCAGCACTGAATTTATTGAGAGCGACATAAATCTTTGGGAAACCATATTGGCTTATTATAATATGAATAATCCGGAGCAGTTTGATGCTTCTACAATAGAAGAACTCGGAAACGAAAGTAAAAAACTTTATGAAAAAGCAAATAAGGAATTAATGGAAATTTATGATACCCACAGTTTAGGTTATTTCTTTAAAGAATATGAGTGATAATAATAAAAAATCTAATTTTGAAAAACTTCTTGCACTGGACATTGGAAATATGACAGTTAAGGAAGCCGGAAAGCATGCAGAAGAATTAAGGGAAGAGCTTAACAGGCATAATTATTATTACTATATAAAAGACAATCCCCTGATAACGGATGACCAGTATGATAAATTGCTTAGAAATCTTTTTGATATAGAAAAAAAGTATCCTGAAGTCATTAAACCTGATTCTCCGACTCAGAGGATCGGAGCTCCGCTTGAGGGAGGATTTCCAACAGTCATACATTCCGAGAAAATGCTGAGCCTGCAGGATGCATTTGACTATGATGAACTTAAGGATTTTCTTACAAGGGTATATAAGGATTTAGGATTAAAAGAAGGGGAAGTTGAATTTGTATGTGAATTAAAAATTGACGGTCTGGCAGTTTCACTTCTTTATGAAAATGGATATCTTGCAAGGGGAGCAACAAGAGGTGATGGCGTTTCTGGCGAAGATATTACTTCTAATATAAAAACAATAAAGGCTATTCCCTTAAAGCTATTTGAAGATAATGAATACGGGCTTCCCACAAATCTTGAAGTCAGGGGGGAAGCATATCTTTCAAAAAATGAATTTGCCCGGATTAATGAAGAAAGAGAAGAGCAGGGCATATTTACTTTTGCAAATCCAAGGAATGCTGCAGCAGGTTCATTGCGTCAGATAGATCCAAAAATAACCGCAAAAAGAAATCTGAATATTTTTATTTACGCAATGGCTTCAAATGAATATCTTGATATTGAAAGTCATTTTGAGGTACTACAGTATTTAAAAAATATTGGTCTTAAAGTCAATGAACACATTAAAAAAACAACCGGATTTGAGCAGATACAAAAGTTCTGCCAGTACTGGCAGGATAAAAGAAAAGATCTGCCATACGAGACTGACGGGATAGTGATAAAGGTAAATCTGTTCAAATACCAGAAACAGTTAGGCAGCACATCTAGAAACCCAAGATGGGCAATTGCTTTTAAATTTCCCCCGGAACAGAAAATAACAAAAGTGACAGACATAAAAGTAAGCGTCGGGCGGACAGGAGCGCTTACTCCTGTTGCAGTTCTTAAGCCGGTAGTAATCGCAGGTTCAACTATTTCCAATGCGACACTTCATAATGAAGATGAAATAAAGAAGAAAGATGTCAGGATAGGAGATTTTGTCCTTGTGCATAAAGCGGGGGACGTCATACCTGAGATAATAAAACCATTAAAAGAAAAAAGAAACGGCAGCGAAAAAGAATTTGTAATGCCGCTTAAATGTCCTGTATGCGGTTCGGACACATTAAGACCTGAAGGTGAAGCTGTAAGACGCTGCACGTCGCTGGCATGTCCGGCTGTGCAATATGAAGCTATAGTTCATTTTGCTTCCAAATCAGGGATGGATATTGATGGTCTTGGACCGGCAATCGTAGATAAACTATTGCAGAAAAAACTTATTAAAGATTCTGCAGACATATATTACCTGAATTACGAAGATATTTTTGGTCTTGAGAATTTTAAGGAAAAATCAACTGAAAATCTTTTAAATTCTATAAATAAAAGCAAATCCAAACCTCTTTCCAGGCTTTTGTTTGCAATGGGCATAAGATTTGTTGGTTCGCATATAGCAGATGTTTTATCAAAGAATTATAAAACGCTTGATGAAATTATTGATGCCGACTTTGAAGAATTGAGCAGCATATTTGAAATAGGACCAAGGATAGCCCAAAGCATAGTTACTTTTTTTGACCAATCCCAGAACAGACATGTAATAGAAAAACTAAGGAATGCGGGTGTTAATTTTCAATCAGAGCAAAAAAATCTAAAGATAAATGAAAATTTTAAAGATAAAATCTTTGTTCTTACCGGGAAACTGGATTCTTTTTCAAGACAGGAAGCTAAATCTATTATTGAAATGTCAGGGGGTAAAGTGACTTCAAGTGTCAGTAACAATACGGATTATCTTCTTGTGGGAAGCGAGCCTGGAAGCAAACTTGAAGATGCTGTAAGGTTGGATGTAGCGCAGATAAGCGAAGATGATTTCAGGAAAATGATAAATGAACAGGAATAGCAGGATTATAGATGGCGGCACTTAACAGGAGAGATTTAAAGAGACTTGGGATTGAGGAGAAAAATAACGACGGAGAATATGTCCCTAGAATCAGGTGGAACATCAGGGATGTATTATTTTCAATAATTTTTTTAATAGCAATCTTAACAGGTATTTATTTTCTGTCAGGTAAAGTAGTATCGATTTTAAATCAAGGTAATCAGATAAGTATTACCAACATAACAAATGCAAGTTTTTCGATTTTGTATGGCATCCAGGTTCTTTTAATGGTAGGGACAGTCTGGTTTTTTGCAATTTACTGGAGAAGAAGCAGATTTAAGGATTTAGGTCTTACTTATTACAGTATTATAAAAACTATCTGGTATTCTTTCCTTGCGCTGCTATCAATACTTGCCATCAATTTTATTTATGTTTTCATAATGACAAACGTTTTTAAAATTGCCCCTCCGGAGAATAAGATAGCTGAGCTTGTAGAAAACGGTAATGTATCATCAACCATACTCCTTATCGTTGTTTCTCTTATTGCGCCTATATGTGAGGAACTTTTTTTCAGGGGTTTTATCTTTCAGGCATTCAAGCAAAGCTGGGGAGTGTTTGCAGGGCTTTTCATTTCATCTTTTCTGTTTGCTGCAGCGCATCTTGAGCTCTATAATTTTATTCCGCTGATGGCTATAGGATGGGTGCTTGCATATATTTTCCATAAGACAAAATCACTGTTTCCTGTAATTTTTTTACACTCGGTATATAACCTTTTGATGATACTTGTTCTTTTCAGCCAGTTTAAGGAAATTGCAGTATAATTTGAATTATAGGTATAAAGATATTATAAAATCTGTTAAAATTGTTAAGATTTTTTGTTTTAATTAATATAAGTATTTTAAATCAATATAAATAAAATCTGGTAAATAATAATTAATAAAAATTTTATGGGAAAAAGAATAAATAAAGAAGACGTAGCACATATTGCAAATCTTTCTGAAATAGAATACTCCGAAGACGAAATAGATGAAATAACTGTCCAGCTGGATAAGATAATCGACCATGTTGCAAAAATAAGCGAAGTCGATACCAGCAAAGTCAGTCCTACATCTCATGTGCTTAATATCTCAAATGTTTTAAGGGAAGACAATCCCCGTCAGTCTATAGAACATAAAGAAGCTTTAAAAAATGCTCCTGAAAGCAGTGATGACGGCTTTAAGATACCAAAGATAGATTAATAAGAAAGAGGTTTTTTTGAAACTGATTTCAATGAAAGCTCATGAGCTTCATGAGCTGATTAAAAAAAAGGAAATAAAAGCAGAAGAAATAGCCAAAGAACATATTGAAAGAATAAATGAGGCTGATAAAAAGATAAATGCTTTTATAACTTTCAAGCCTGAAGAAATAATTGAAAATGCAAAAAAAATTGACAAGTATATTGCTGACGGCGGAGAAGTCAAAAATTTTACCGGGATTCCGATAGCCATAAAAGACAATATATGCATCAAGGATGTCAATACTACATGTGCCTCAAAAATCCTGGCAGATTATTCTTCAGTTTATGATGCAACAGTAATCAACAAGCTTAATAAGCATAATTATCTTCTTCTCGGAAAAGCAAATATGGATGAATTTGCAATGGGTTCTTCTAATGAAAACTCAGCATTCGGTCCTGTGAAAAACCCCTGGGATTTAGAAAGAGTCCCCGGCGGTTCGAGCGGAGGGCCTGCAGCAAGCGTTGCCTCATTTGAAGCTGTCTGTTCCCTAGGCTCAGATACAGGTGGTTCGATAAGAATGCCTGCGTCCTTATGCGGCGTTGTCGGATTTAAGCCTACATACGGAAGGGTATCAAGATACGGTCTTGTTGCTTTTGCATCATCACTTGACCAGATAGGGCCTTTTGGAAGGGATGTCACTGATTGCATTAATCTTTATGATGTAATATCAGGTCATGATGAGTTTGATTCTACCTCCCTGGATATGAAAGATATAAAAGACTATGGATATAAACATGGTCAGGACATAAAAGGAATGAAAGTCGGTGTCCCGAAAGAACTTATGGTAAAGGAAATAGACAGCGAAGTTAAAGCATCAATACTTGATACAATAAAAATACTTGAAAAAAACGGAGCAGACGTTGAGGAAACTACACTTCCAAGTATCGAGTATGCTTTAAGTGTCTATTATATAATAGCGCCTTCTGAAGCAAGCTCTAATCTTTCAAGGTTTGACGGTGTAAGATATGGCTACAGGGACAAAGATGCACAGGGATTAAGGGAGATGTACAGGAAAACCCGTGCAGCAGGTTTCGGGCCGGAAGTTAAAAGAAGGATAATGATAGGCACCTACTGTCTTTCTTCAGGATATTATGATGCTTATTATGAGAAAGCCCAGAAAATAAGAACACTTATAATAGATGACTTTAAAAAAGCATTTTCAAAGTACGACATACTTGTCGGTCCGACTTCACCTACTACGGCTTTTAAGCTTGGTGAAAGAATGGACGATCTTTTACTGATGTATTTATCCGATATATGTACCATACCTGTAAATCTTGCGGGCATACCGGCAATTTCCATTCCCTGCGGATTATCATCAGGTAAGCTTCCTATAGGTTTCCAGATAATGGCAGATACCTTAAGGGAAGATAATATTTTTAAAGCTGCACATTTTTTAGAAAGTGAAATAAATTGGAAGATAACACCGAAAATCTAGATAATTTAAGTAATGCAGAAAGCGCTGGAAAGGCTGATGAACGTTTCGAAACAATAATAGGTCTTGAAACGCATGTCGAGCTTTCCACTAAGACAAAAATGTTCTGCGGCTGCAGGCTTTCTTTTGGTGAAAAGCCTAACAGTAATACATGTCCAGTATGTCTCGGACATCCCGGCTCGCTGCCTGTAGTCAATAAAAAAGCAGTTGAATATGCAATGAAAATAGCTCTTGCCCTAAATTGCAGAATAAATGAGTACACAATATTCCATAGAAAAAATTATTTTTATCCGGATATGACCAAAAACTATCAGATATCCCAGTTTGATATTCCCATAGGCGTAGGGGGTTTTGTTGATGTTAATATGGGAGATTATGTAAGAAGAGTCGGAATAACAAGAGTGCACATGGAAGAAGATGCAGGAAAACTTGTGCACAGCGGAACAACAGGCAGGATAAGCGAAGCAGATTACAGCATAGGGGATTTTAACAGAGCTGGTACGCCGCTGATTGAAATTGTTACTGAACCTGAAATAAAAAGTCCTTTGGAAGCAAAACAATATATGATTACTTTAAGAAATATACTTTTATATCTTGATGTCAGCGATTGCAGCATGGAGGAGGGAAGCCTGAGATGTGATGCAAATATATCTGTAAAACTTAAGGGTTCTGACAAACTTGGCACCAGGGCTGAAATAAAAAATCTTAATTCATTTAAATTTATCCAAAAAGCTCTTGAATATGAAGTCGGCAGGCAGATTTCCTTAATCAATTCAGGTAAAAAGGTTATTCAGCAGACGAGGCATTATGATGATAAAACGCAATCTACAAAGGCTCTCAGATCCAAGGAGGAAGCTCATGATTACAGGTATTTTCCTGATCCGGACCTTGTTCCGATAAACATCAATGAAAGCTGGATTAAAGAGGTCAGGGATTCGATTCCAGAACTTCCAAACCAAAAAGAGCAGAGATACAATGATAAATTTGGACTTTCGGATTATGACAGTTCATTATTGGCAAGTGATTTTGAAATTTCCTGTTATTTTGAAAAGGCTCTTGCATCATATGATTCAAATGCAAAAGGAATATGCAACTGGCTTATGGGAGATTTCAGCGCTTTTTTAAATAAAGACCAGATTTCTATAAATGAAAGCAAAATCAAGCCAGAACATCTTGCAGGTCTTGTAAAACTTATCGACGATGGGAAAATAAGCTCAAAAATAGCAAAATCTGTATTTGAGGAGATGTATTTAAAAGGTACTGACCCTAATGAGATAATAAAAGAAAAAGGTCTTGAACAGATAAGTGATGAGCATGAGCTGGAATCTATTATTAAAGAAGTAATAAATAATAATCCTGATGCAGTAAACCAGTACAAATCAGGGAAGGTGAAGGCAATCGGCTTTCTGGTGGGCCAGGTCATGCAGAAGACTAAGGGAAAGGCTAATCCAACACTTGTAAATGAAATAATAATTAAAAAACTTTCTTAAAGATGCTTTTTATTATTATTTTGGTTTAAAATTAAATTATATATATATTTTTATATGCAAATGCTTAGGGAGGTCGTCCATGAACGATATTAAAAGAATCGGGATATTAACTGGTGGAGGAGATACACCTGCTACTAATGCAATAATAAGGGCAGCATATATTAAAGCGGTAATGCATGGATATAAAATAACAGGAATTAAAAATGGCTGGGATGGATTGATTACAGGAAATCTTTTTGAAATGAACCGCGAACTTGTATCCGGAATACTTGACAGGGGAGGGACAATTCTTGGTTCTGCAAGAGTTAACCCTTTTAAAATTGAAAACGGAGTAGAGCTGGTTAAAGATAATATAAATAAATTCAATATTGATGCCCTGATATGCATAGGCGGAGATGATGCTAACGTAGTAATGCACAGGCTGGGACAATACGGAATAAAGGGAGTAGGCATACCACAGACTATTGATAATGATATCAATTACAATGATTATTCCATAGGGTTTGACACAGCAGTTGAAATTGCTACAGATGCCATTGACAAACTACATACTACGGCTTCTTCTCATCACAGGATTATGATATTGGAAGTTATGGGAAGAGAAGCAGGCTGGATAGCGCTGTATTCGGGGATAGCAGGAGGAGCTGACCTCATACTTATTCCTGAAGTTCAGTTCGATTACGATTATATTGTAAATGTAATTGAAGGAAGACGCGAAAGAGGTAAGGACTATAGCATTATCGTAGTTGCAGAAGGAGCAAAACCGGATGCAAAAAAAATGAAACTTGAAGTTAAGCCAATGCTTGAATTTGTAAATCATGGGGCAATCGGAGGAATAGGCAATATGATTGCCAAGGAAATCGAGAGAAGAACCGGCTACGAAACAAGGGTTACAGTTCTCGGCCATCTGCAAAGAGGAGGAAAGCCTACTGCTTTTGACAGGATATTGGCAACCAGGATGGGCATAAAATCAGTTGAGCTTATAAATGAGAAAAAATTTGACCATATGGTTTGTTTTGAAGGGAATGATATAAGCGCAGAACCAATGGAAAAAGTTTTAAGCCATTACAAGGAAATGGACCTTGAACTTTATGAGATTTCAAAGATTTTTAATTAAAATTTTACCGGGAGAAAGGGATTTAAATGATAATTGCAATAGGTAATGTAGGAAGCACATCATTAAAGAGCAAGATACTGGATATTAATGATAAAAATGAAATAGTTTCATTAGGTGAAGCTAATCTTGACAAGATAAAAACAGAAGGTGAATCGAATTTTACTCACAAGATAGGCAGCCAGGAAACTGTCCGTGAAGTAATAGATATTTATGGTTTTAAAAACGGCATACAGGTGATTCTTGACTGGTATATCAAAAACGGAGTAATAAAGCAGTACAGAGATATAGAAGCAATGGGCTTTAAGACTATACTTGGGGAGACCAATGGAGCAAACTTGCTTACTCCAAAAATACTTGATGAAATGAGAAGGTATTCTTTTGTAGCTCCTGTTCACAATATGCCTTATCTTGAAGCAATAGGGGAATTTAAAAAAGTCCTCGGGGAAGATGTCCCGCTTGTAGGAGTTTTTGAACCATCTTTCCATTATTCAATACCGGAATATAGAAGGGTAATGGGTTTTCCATGGAAGTGGTATAAGGAACTTGGTATAAAACAAAATGGTTTTCATGGTTCCTCTCACAGGTATATGTCGGCTCTAATATATAATCTGGAACATACAGAACAATTGAATCTTGTAACGATACACCTTGGAGGCTCCAGCTCTATCTGTGCGCATAAAAATGGAAAATCAGTAGATGTAAGCATGAAATTTTCTACTGATTCCGGACTTCTTCAGGGTACAAGAATCGGTGACTGCGACGGGATAGGTCTTTTATTTGCAATGAAATCTTTGAGGCTTAGTGTCGAAGAAGCTCAAAAAGAGATTTCAAGCAACGGTGGGCTTAAAGGTCTTGCAGGTATCGGTACTGATGATTTCAGGGAAATAATGACTGCAAGCCTTGCCGGTAATGAAAGATGCGAACTGGCAATCTCTGCTTTTATAGATGGAATCAGAAAATATATTGGCGCTTTCAGTGCGGTTCTCGGAGGCATTGATGCAATTGCTTTCGGTGGCGGGATTGCTGAAAAAAATACAGATACAAGAATGAAAATCCTTGAAAATATGGAGTATATGGGAATCAAACTGGATCCTGCAAAAAATGAAGACTTCAACGGTAAGCAGGCTCTTATTTCAGCTCCGGATTCCAAAGCAAAAATATACATAACTCCGACAAATGAAGAAATAGTCGTTGCTTATTTTGTGAAGAAGGTAGTTGAGAACGGGAGAGATCTTACTCCTGCTGAAATGGTTTTCAGGATGTAGCTTAAAGCTGATTGAAAAAAAACAGGCTAAAAGCAGATAAGGCGGTATGGTTCATATAGATAAAGGCTAAAAAACCATTTTGTATTTGCAATATTAATAATCAGGAAATAAGTTCTTCATAATCTGATAATCTGTTAAGAGATTTTTTTCTTCCCAGTATTTCTATTGTTTCAAAAATAGGAAGACTGACAGTTCTTCCCCATAAAGCCAGTCTTAAAACTTCTGCCAGCTCAGCAAAAGAGATATTGTTTTTTTCTGCTAGGTTTCTTAACCCTCTTTCTATTATTAAACGGTTAAAATCATTATCTTTTATTTCATTTAAAGATGATTCTGCCTGTTGTATCAATCCGGCAGCATTAATGTTTTTATTCTTAAAGAAATTTTTTATATCATCCGGGTAAGCTATATCAAAGAAAAAAGGGTATATCATTTTTTCTATATCATTTAGTGTTTTTGCTCTTTTATTTACAAGAGGGATTATGGCATCCATTTTATTTTCTATGTCTTCAAAGACTGCTTCCCTGGATATAGGATTTTCTGTATCTGCAGCTTTAAGTCCGTTTTCTTTCAGAAAAGAAACGTCCATTTCCGATATTCTTTTTTTAAATCTGTTTTTTATCAAAACTGCCAAATCGGAGATTTTATGATTTTTTATATAAACACTATTAATATGTAAAATTTTTTCATAGTCAAACTTTGCAGCTTTTTTGTTTATTGTTCCGAGAGTGAATTTTTTAATTATTTCTTTCTCATCAAAAATAGTTGTTTTTTCGTCAAATGCCCACCCGAGGAGAGCAAGATAATTTTTTACAGCTTCCGGCAAAAACCCTTCATCTCTGTAAGATTCAATTGATATCGCACCATGCCTTTTACTGAGTTTTTCTCCGCTCTTAGCAAGTATCATGGGAAGGTGAGTGAATGAAGGCGGCATGAAATTTAATGCTTCATAAACAAGAAGCTGCTTGGGCGTATTTGAAAGATGGTCCTCTCCTCTTATGACATGGGTTATCTTCATCAGATAATCATCAATAGCTGCAGAAAAATTATAAGTCGGCAATTTGTTTGACCTGATAATAATAAAATCATCTATAGTGCTGCTTATGACTTCAATTTTTCCATATACATTATCAGTAAAGCTGATTATTTTATTTTCAGGCGAGACAATCCTGATTGAAAAAGGTATTTTTTCTTCCAGTTTTTTGTTTATCTGGTCTTCATCAAGTTTCAGGCACTTTCTGTCATAACTGAAAAATTCACCCCTTTTTGCAGAATCCTGCCTGCGCTGTTCAAGTTCTTCAGGTGTGCAGAAGCACCTGTAGGCTTTTTTATTATCCAGAAGTTTTTTAGCAAATTCTTGATAGATTTCATTTCTTTCCGACTGTCTGTAAGGTCCGAAATCACCACCGATATCTGGACCTTCATCCCAGCTAATAGAGAGCCATTTAAGGGAATCAAGGATTATATCAATCATTTCTTCCTGATGTCTTGAAATATCAGTATCCTCGATTCTAAGGATGAATCTGCCTTTTTGTTTTTGGGCAAAAAGCCAATTAAAATAAGCTGTCCTTGCGCTGCCGATATGCAGATACCCTGTCGGGCTTGGTGCAAATCGTACTCTTATATTATTCATAATCTAAAAATATACCTTAAAATAAATCGAAGTTTTTAAAATTTTAAAACAATAAAAATATGTTTAAGCATGTAAAATATTTATCTTTTATTAATGAAAATATTTTAAATATAAAAAGCAATCAAAAAGATATGCTATTCTCAGGGACAGGCTTTTATTATGGATTAACCCATACTTTGATTAAGCGGGTCCTCTCAACTCTTAAATCCCATAAAGGATCCTGCCTGTGTGTATATCCGGAAGGAACTCCTGAATATACTTCATTTATGAATTCGATATTTGTAAAGCCTGCTTCCCTTAATATTGTATTTGCTTCTTCAATAGGGATAAGGCAAATAAATGGAAGTATGGGCATATCCTCTTCTGTAATCGGCACCTGTTCTCTTGGTTCAGCACCGTATGAGTACTGTGAAATTGTTATCTGCTCTGCCGGAGTGAAACGATTAGGTATCATAACCTGTCCGGTTTCAGGAAGAACTGTTACCTGAAGATTAAACTTGTCTTCTTCCGGCTTAGTGAAAGATTCAGCCGGCAGGTCCGCGGTTGCCTTTTCCATAAATAATTTAAACATCATAGCAGGATGTGCACCACCCTGCACTCTCATATCATGTACGCTTGTCATTTTTATGTTTTCTTCCGGATAGCCCATCCAGAAACATGCTGCAAGATTGGTAGTAAAACCAGTAAACCACGCATTTTCCGCTTCCTGTGTAGTCCCTGTCTTTCCGGCTACATCACGGTCTTCAAGCCTTGCTTTTGTTCCTGTGCCTCTCTGTACTACCTGCTTCATTATTTCCATAGCCCTAAAGGCATTAATGGGCGATATTACCTGTATGTTCTCAGGTTCTTTGTATTCTTCAAGAATATTACCATCATTATCAATGACTTTTAAAATTGCAACCGGACTATTTTTCTTCCCGTAATTTGCAATAGTGCTGAATGCCGTGCATACCTCAAGCGGGGATACTCCAGTAGTAAGGCCCCCAAGTCCTATTGCAGGATATCCTTCCAGGGGAGTTTCAATACCCATTATGTTTGCAATCCTTGAAACGGCATCTCCTCCGACTCTCATAATAAGCTGGGCATAGACAACATTTACTGATTTTACAGTAGCCTCAATGAGGTTCATTTCTGACATATCCGGATAAGACCCTCCCATATAATTTGATATCTCCCAGGGTTTGCTGTCAGGTATTTCAAAGGTTATAGGACCATTAGGATTAAATGTCATATACGGGCTTATTCCCTGTTCAAGGGCAGCTATAAGAGCAAAAGCTTTGAACGTCGAACCAGGCTGTCTTTTGCTCTGGGTTGCAAGATTGAATTTCATTGTATCGAAATCCTTTCCTCCAACCATCGCTTTAATAAATCCATTTGCAGGATCCAGCGCTACCATTGCTCCTGCAGGGTCTTCAGGATCCGGCAATATTTCGTTTATTGCGTTTTCAGCGTAATTCTGCATTTTCGGATCAAGAGTTGTATAAATCTCAAAACCGCCTTTAAAGACTTTATTTATTCCATATTTTTTTATAAGTTCCTGCTTAACGTATTCCGTAAAATAGGGAGCAAAATCGTTACTCTTTTCGTCTGACCTTTCAAGAATGATAGGCTGTTTTACAGCGCGTTCATATTCTAAATCTGTAATCATTTTCAATTCATTCATTTTCGCAAGAACAGTATTTCTCCTCTCAAGGGCGCCTTCTTTGTTTGTGTATGGAGACAGATAGGTCTGTGCCTGTAAAATGCCTGCAAGAAGTGCGCATTCCTGGATATTAAGCTCATCAAGTTCTTTATTAAAAAAAGTCTTTGCAGCTGTTTTTACACCGTATGCGCTTTCACCAAAAAAGACTGTATTTAAAAACATCTCCAGGATTTCATCTTTTGAGTAAATCTCTTCAAGCTGCATTGCAAGAGCGACTTCTCTTATTTTTCTTTCGAGCGAAATATCTGTTTTCTCTTCAATCAGGTAAGTGTTTCTTATATATTGCATGGTTATAGTGCTGAAACCCTGTGCAAACTCACCGGTTTTTATATTTATGAGAAGGGCTCTTATAAATGATTCCAAATCGACACCTTCATGTTCATAAAATCTTTCATCCTCGATAGCAAGTACTGCATTAATCAAATTCTGGGGTATTTCACTTATCGGTACGAGTTCCCTGTTCTGCTCACCGTGCAAGGTCCCGATAAGAGTACCGTCAATTGCATAGATCTTGGAAGTAAGTGCGTTTTCTACAGGTGAAAAATCTTTAATATCTGGAAGTTCGCTATAAAAATCAGCAACTATTTTTGTACCTATCATTACAAGTGAAGAAATTACTGCTGCATTAAAAATAAAAAATACAAGCAGGATAGCAGCAATTACAAGGATAATCTTCGGAGCATTGCTTTTCTGATGCTTCTTTCTAAGTTTTTTTGACATATTATTTTAATGACCTCTAAGAATTAAAATTAAGAATATTTTATCAATCCAAGTAATAATACTTGATGTTAAAACAAAATAAAATATTAGCACTATTATGGAAATTTTTAAATTGCTAAAAATTTTTAAAAAACATTGAATATTATTGCGTTAATGCAATAAGTTGCATATAATAATACAGAACTTTCTTATATGGAAGCTATTTGATTATTTTAGAGTGAAAGAAGGAATTTATGTCTTATGTAAACACAGTAAAAATGCTGCAGGATACTATGCACAATAATTATGTTGTCGGGGCATTTAATATTGTAGATATAGTTACGATGTCTTCAGTAATAGATGCTGCAAAAGAGAAAAAGTCACCGGTTATTATACAGACATCACAAAAAACAGTTAAACAGTTAGGGTACAAGATACTTTCTGCATCAGCAAAACTTCTTTCCGAGAATATCGAATCGGAGGTAGCGTTAATACTTGACCACGGAACAGATATGGAAATAATCAAAAACTGTATTCACAGCGGCTGGAGTGCTGTTATGGTTGATGGTTCATCAAAGCCTTTCGAAGAAAATATTAGAACCACAAAAGAAATAGTTAATATTGCCCACAAATACAATGTAAGTGTTGAGGGAGAACTCGGGCATATCGGAGGCGTAGAAGAACATATAAAAATAAGCGATAGCGATGTTAAGCTGACCGACCCTGAAAAAATCCTGGAATTTAAAAAACTATCAGGTGTTGACAGCCTGGCTGTTGCAATAGGAACCCAGCACGGCCTTTATAAAGGCAAAGTAACCCTTGATTTTGCAAGGCTTGAAAGAATAATGAAAATTGCTGATTTTCCAATAGTCATCCATGGCTGTTCGGATCTACCTGAGGAAGACTTAAAGAAAATAATTTCATTTAATCCTTCAAAAATGAATATCTCTACAGAAATAAAGCATGTATACCTAAATACTTATAAAGATTATTTATGTAATGATAATAATAATTATGAACCTATTAATGCCATTAAGCTTGTTTATGAGAATACTAAAAAACTTGTAGCAGATTATATGGATAAGTTCGGGAGCAGCAATAGATATAATTAATGGAATCGGGAGGCTTAAATGGTTACTATTTTAAATGATAAATCAGGAATATTTACTGAAAAGGGTCCAGGGGATGAGCAGTACGTACCGAATTACGAATGCGATCTCCACTGTCATACAAACAGGTCTGATGGCAATGATTCTCCATTGGAATTCATTCTTAAAGCAAGGGACTTAAATATGAAGGCAGTTGCTATTACAGACCACGATATAATTCCACCGCTTTTCATCGAGGATGATAATGGGAAAAAAATACCTTCAATAATCTTTGCAAAGGAAAATAATATTGACCTTGTTCTTGGTTATGAATTTTCCTGTGATACAAATATAGACGATGTCCATATAATCGGTTATGAGTGCGACTGGGAAAATAAAGATATAATTGAAGAATCATTAAGAGCAAAGAAATCAAAAGCCGATGCTTACAGGAAGCTGTGTGAGGTTTTAAGCAAAAATGGCTTTGATATAGATTTTGATACGGAAATCCTTAATTATAGAAACGAAAAGAATCAGCCATCTACCAGGAAAGCTGAAGAAGTTGAGAAGAAAATAATATTTGAAACAATGGCAAAAAAAGGATTTGCTTCAACCTGGCAGGATGCAAAAATAATGGTAAGGGATAATCCGGTATTCAGCATAAAAAGAAAAAAAATCAATCCTGTCGATGCGATAAGCATTATAAAAGAGGCAAATGGCATAGCTGTTCTTGCACACCCGTATTTAATTGATGAAACAGTGGTTTCGGCAGAGTTTGGGAAATTGACAAGACAGGAATATATAAACAAACTGATAGATGCCGGGCTTGACGGGATTGAAGCAACCTATACCTATAATAAAACTTCATATAAAGGCAGTATGAGCCCGGAAGAAATTAAAAAAGAAATTAAGAACAGGTATGGAAGCAGGGTCAGATTTTTTACCGGCGGTTCAGATTACCATAATGACGGCAAAAAAGGTGTTAAAAATCCGAGGATGATAGGGGAAGCAGGGATTTCTTATAAAGACTTTATAAAAATCTTTTATTAAAACGGATATTTGGATAAAATAAAAAAATTGATGTTTCTAAAACGAATATATTCGTTGAAATGTAATATTTATATAGAATTTTTATTATTTTATAAAGGTTAGGATGATTATGACAGCAGGTTTAGACAAAGCTGAGATAAAACAGCTTACAGAAAGATCTTACAAGTGCAGAAAGAACATTCTCAAGATGATGCGACTTGGAGAAGCGCACATAGGAGGGGCTTTTTCAAGTCTGGATATTATGACTGTGCTTTACAACAAGATATTAAGCCACAATCCCAAGGAACCTAAATGGGAAAAAAGGGACAGGTTTATTTTATCAGCAGGCCACAAGTGTATGGCACTTTATACCACGCTTGCAGATCAGGGGTATTTTGGCGAGGACGTCCTTTGGACATATAACTCATTTAATACGAGAGTACCTATGCATCCGGATGAAAAAGTACTTCCAGGTATTGAATTTCCTACTGGTTCGCTGGGGCATGGTCTTGCAGTAGGACAGGGCATGGCGCATATAGCAAGAATGCAAAATCCACCGTTCAGGGTTTTTGTAATGCTTGGAGACGGTGAAAGCGCAGAAGGCAGCGTATGGGAAGCGATAATGTCAGCCGGGCATCACAAACTTGACAACC
>JAQVJB010000037.1:0-14879 GCA_028695395.1 Actinomycetota bacterium
TACAAGTATCGGCCCTGCGCCAGGTCCTCCGCCTCCGTGAGGTGTAGAAAAAGTTTTATGCAAGTTCAAGTGAACTATATCAAATCCCATGTCACCAGGTCTTGCCAGCCCTATAATAGCATTTAGATTAGCTCCGTCATAATAAAGAAAACTGCCGTTCTTATGCATTTTTTCTGAAATCTTAAGTATATTTTTTTCAAAAATACCTAAAGTATTGGGATTTGTAACCATTACTGCTGCAATTTGTTCTTTCTTTTCATCCACTATCCTGTTTAGCTCATTTAAGTCAATAGTGCCATCTGCTCCTGATTTTACTTCTATTACCTCAAATCCTGCCATTGATGCAGAAGCAAAATTTGTTCCATGAGCTGAGTCTGGTATTAAAATGATATTTCTATTCTCACCCTTTAAAGAGAAATACTTTTTTGCAATCATAAGGCCGCAGAATTCCCCATGAGCACCGGCAGAAGGGTGGAAAGTAACAGCATCCAGCCCCACGATTTTTTTCAGCATTTCTCCCAGCTCATAATAAACCATAAGTGAGCCCTGGACATCTTCAGCGTTCTGATAAGGATGAATATCCGTAAAACTGCTAAAATTAGATATTTCTTCGTTTATTTTTGGATTATATTTCATTGTGCATGAGCCAAGCGGATAAATGCCATTATCTACTCCATAGTTCTTTTTAGACAGATTTGTAAAATATCTTGCTGCCTCATTTTCCCTTAAATCAGGAAGGCCAATGTCATAATCTCTTATCAGGCTTTCAGGAATATAATTTTTAATATCACCCTCAGCTATCCCGGCATTTTCGACAATATAATCATTATTGCCAGTTTTTGATTTTTCAAATATATTTAAGTTCTTGTTTTTTACCAAATTAATCACCGTCTGAAATAGTATTTAAAATGTTAAAATATCTGTTAATATCCTTTACAGGATTCATTTCGGTAACAGTCGTCAGGATACATCCTTTTAGTTCTGGAAAATGTTTTTCCAGTGATATCCCGCCAAGTATTTTATTGTCATGCAGAATGTTCTGAAATTTTTCCGTACCCATATTAGTTTGAATGACGAATTCATTAAAAAATCGATGTCTAAACTTTAATTTAAAATTATTTAATGAATTTATTTTTTCGCATAGATAATGCGCTCTTTGCATACAAATATTGGCTGTCTTCCTTAATCCTTTCTCGCCTACACTAGATAAATAGACTACAAAAGCAAGAGCATTAAGGCTATGATTCGAACAAATATTGCTTGTCGCTTTATTTTTTCTTATATGTTGCTCTCTTGTCTGAAAAGTAAGGACATAAGCATCATTTCCTTTTATATCTTTGGTTTTTCCCACAATTCTTCCGGGAACCTGCCTGATAAATTTTTGCTTTGTTGCAAAAAATCCCAGATAAGGACCGCCAAAAGCAACAGGATTTCCAAAGGACTGGCCTTCCCCGGTAACTATATCAGCTCCATTGACAGCTGGCGGGACACATAGACCCAAATACATGGGATTAACAATACTTATGATATATAAACATCCAGGATATTTTTTTACTATGTCATTTATTTCATTTAATTCTTCAAAACACCCGAAAAAATTAGGATTCTGTATTACTACGGCGCCTGTTTCATTATTAACCAGATTTTTTAGTTTATCCAGATCAGTAATACCGTTATCATAATCTGATTCGACTACTTTTAAGCCCCTTCCGCTTAAATATGTTTTACATGTTTCCATATATTCCGGATGAATTGTTTTAGATATGATAAATTCTTTTTTACCATTAATTCTGTTAGCCATTAAAATAGCTTCTGCAAGAGCACTGGCACCATCATACATAGAAGCATTTGCTACTTCCATCCCTGTTAGCCTGCAGATCAATGATTGAAAATCAAAAATATACTGAAGCGTGCCTTGCGATATTTCTGCCTGGTAGGGAGTGTAAGCAGTGTAAAAACTGCTTATTCCTGTAATTGCTTTTACCAGACTGGGCACATAGTGATAATAAGCCCCACCGCCAATGAAGGAAATGAAATCACTGATTCTTTTATTTTTTAAGCCTATATCAATTAATTTTTCTTTTATTTCCTTTTCGCTTAGAGACGCGTCCAGGTCAATTCCTGGGTCAAAGACTTCTTTTGGAATAGCATCAAAAAGCTCATTATAGTCACTTATTCCCAGTTCTTTGTAAATTTCTTCCTGCTCTTTTGTTGTTCTTAATGAATAAGTCATAATATTAACCTTTATTTATTCAATTAATAAATTTTATAAATTCTTCATAATCCATCAGCTGATCTAGTTCTTTAAAGTCTTCAATTTTTATCTTAAATATCCATCCTTTTCCAAGACAATCGTCTGTTACCAGCTCAGGTTTATCATTGAGATTCTCATTCACCTCAAATATCGATCCACTTACAGGACTATAAATTTCTGATACTGATTTGACTGATTCAATAGTCCCTACAGCATCACCTTTTTTACATTCATTCCCCACTTTTGGTAAATCAATCAAATAGATGTCACCAAGTTTTTCTACTGCTTCCTGACCGACCCCTACGATACCAATATTATCTTCAACAATAATATACTCATATGTTTTAGAATATTTTATTTTTTGCGACATTTTCTATTCCTTTCTACTATTTAACCAAATAAATTATTAATAATATTTAATGCATTACTTTCATCAAAACAGAATTTCATATCTATAAATCTTTTTCTAAAATCAATTATCTGCTTCTTAAGATTTTTTCCTTTCAATATTATTTCAGCAATATAGCTGCTTAATTCTTCAAAATCTTTTTCTTCCATACCAAAACGTGTCATTTCAGACACACCCATTCTTATTGCACCTGCAGCTGTAAAACCCTCTTCTTCAGATGTTGCCTGGTAATTAGTTAAGATATTATTCTCCTCAAGCTTATTAGCAATCTCGATGCCATTGGTAAAACCCACTTCCAATATTACCTGATGGGTTTCAGTGTATGAAATAGAAGGATCTCCTCCCATTTTCAGCCCATTGTTTTTTAAGGCATTTGCAAAGCATTTAGCATTTGCAATCACCTTTTTCTGATATTCATTCTTAAAATAATTCATTTCGTATGCTGCTCCCAGAAGTCCTAGCATTGTTCCAAGATGATGATTGCTGACACTGCCAGGGAAAGTTCTGTTCTCAATTGCTTCCCATAATTTATATTTAACATCCGTTTCCAGAAAATCTGACGCTATAACACCTCTTTGGGTACCAAAAAATGTCTTGTGTGTCGATCCCGTAATAATATCGGCACCTTCACGAAACGGTTCCTGGAAATATTGTCCTACAAGACCCAAAACATGCGCCATATCATACATAATCAGGCTATTTATTTTTTGTTCAATTAAAAAGTCTTTTATTTCTTTGACTGGTTCTTTATGAAGCACCATGCTTTTCCCAAAGATAATCAGGGTAGGCTTGTATCTTATAATGATTTCCTTAGTTTTTTCTACATCAGTTTTGTATGGATTATCTGGACAAACTGGAAAATCAATCACTGCCGGCTTTTCTGTAATTTTGTTTATTGCTATGTAGTCTTTTAAAGCTCCCATTGGCTGGGCGCTTAGATGACCGCCTTTAATTATATGGTGATTTAAAACCTGTTCTAATTTTTTTAATTCAGTTCTTTTATCAGTAGCATTCAAATAATCAACAAGTCCGCCAAAAACTGTGGTGTTTGCCATCTGGCCAGAGATATCTCGCACTTCAACATTTTTACAACAAAAATATCTCATAAACTCTGATTTTAATAATTCTTCAACCTCAGCTATAAAATTAACCCCCTGATAATAAAACACATCTAATCCTGAATAAGCTTTGACTTTTTTATGTTCTGCATATCTGCCTGAAGGATCTAATATAGATAAAGCTTTTACCAGTTTTGAAGGTGTCATTTCGGAAGGAATAAGATTTATACACTCTTTTTGTCTCCATTGATTATTGTTAATTGCCTTTTCAATTAATATCCTTAAAGAATCTTTAATATCCGCCTGTTCTTTTTTTTGTTTTTCTATAAATACCTCAGATGAATTAATGGCATATGCATATGGCGGTGCTTCACTTCTTAAAAAATACGGCATTACCACAGCTTTTATCTTTTTATCTCTTATTTCTACTTCTAAATAATCTCTTTCCCAGATATCAACATCTACAATACCAAGGCAAATGGGTCTGAGTTTAAATTTTTCTGTTAACTTGGTAAAAATACCTTCTCCTTCTTTTTCCCAATAAGGCACTACGGTCCCGCTTGTTACATAACCTACCTGCCTATTGCCTTTAAATATTTTATCATTTGGTCTTGCTACACTTTTTTCCATTATTTCAATTAGGACTACTATTTTGGGCAAGTCATTTTTTTGGGAATAATCTCTCTTTTCAATTTTTTTCAGTGCTTCAAATTGTTTTAACAACTCTTCTTTTCCGATAAATTCTCCCTTTAGAGTTGAAAAACTTACAGCAAATTTGGATAAAGGTGATGAAAAAATATGTATGTTTTCATTAAGTTCATGACCATATAAAGGCAAACCTGCTTCAAGTCTTAAGGTATCTCTTGCTCCTAAACCTACGGGGTGAGCCCCTTTTGATAATATTTTATCCCATAATTCTTTTGAATATTTTTTATCAAAGAAAAGTTCATAACATAATGGTTCTCCTGTATATCCTGTCCTTCCAATTAAAACCTCGATATTATTAATATAGGCTATGCTTAATTTATTTCTCAGAGGGTCAGGTAAATCTCCTGATGTTATTAACTCCAGCAGTATTTTTTTTGATAAAGGTCCCTGAAGACTGATCAGGTCAGTATCAAATGTTTTATCAATAATCTCCAGTTTATAAAAACTTTTTGAATTCTGAATCAGATGTTTCATATCTTTTTCTCTATTAGAAGCATTCACTACCAGGATATATTCGCCTTCTTTGAAATAATAAAGATATGCATCATCGATTGTTCCGCCAGATTCATTTTGAATTAAAGTATACTGACTTTCTCCCACCTGTAAGGCAGCTGCATTATTAGTTAATATCTTTTGTAGAAAAGGTAATGAATCATTGCCTTTTATAATGAATCTACCCATATGAGAAACATCAAAAAGACCAGCTGTTTTCCTTGTTTCCAGGTGCTCTTTGACTATACCGTCTTTATAATAAAGAGGCATGTTCCAACCTTCAAAATCAACCATCTTGGCACCAAGTTCAACATGCTTCTCATATAAAGTTGTTTTTAACATTTCTTTTCCTCTCTAATATTTTCTAATTCACTTCATTAATAAAAAAAGACAAGATAATATAAATAAAGTATCTACATTATCTTGTCTTTCTACCTGAGAGATTTTATCCCCGTCGGTAGCTTACTTAAAAGCTTCTCCAAGATATTTAATCAATACAATCCTTCTGCCTGAGAGTTTTTCCCCTTCGGCTTCTCAAAAAATATGAGATATCTCTTGTATTATTACAACCTATATTTTGATCATTAATTAATATTTTTTTAATAAAACACCTTCTTAAATTAAAAATCTACCTGACATTCTAATAATTCTTTTCAGCTATTGTCATCTTTAATTACCCAGTCAAGATCTAATTCTTTCATTTTCTTTTTTGATGGAATGCTTTTTTCTAAATCCCAATCCAATTCATCATAGAATTCTTTAAGCATGGTATCCCAATCGATAACAATATCTTTAGTTAATCCATCATGAAGAGGTGGCCTGCCTAATATTCTTCCAGGTATTTTCCTGTCAAACTGATTTATTCCTTCTCTTAAATTAAACAATTGCCTCATATTCATAATTCTTTCTCCGGTTTTATACAATTCATCAATTTGTATATCCCAACCTGTAACAGCTTTCAGGCAGCCAATATGATTTTTTATTTCTGTGCAACCCCAGGCAAACCAGCACATTCCTGTGCAGTTGACTGTATGGATTAAATTCATTAATACAATTATTTCTTTTGCTCTTCCTGAAAATTTTGTTTTATTCTCTCCTGCACATGTAGAAAAATCTACATCAGGAAAAACATTTTCCAGGTCCTTATGGCCCAGATTCTGCGCGCCCTGACAATGGTTTGCCGGAGTAGGCTCAAGGGCATATATAACTGCCAGACTTGGATCCCATCTTGGATCGTGGGCTGGTAACTCCCTGCCTGATATATGCATTGCAAATTTTTCAGAACCTTTTCCTATTATTTCTGAAGCTTTTTTTGAACCATTTATAAGAACTTCTCCAAACCCTTTGCCCTCTGCAATTTTTTCCATAGTCTTGACAATGGCTTCATGGTTGCCCCATGTTAGCTCAAGCCCATCAGTATCTTCTTTTGTGATTATACCATTTTCAAAACATTCAATTGCAAAAGCTATTGTTCCTCCTGCAGAAATTGTATCTATCCCATTTCTATTACATATATAATTACATTTTACTATTGATTCAAAATTATTATTCAAACAATTAGAACCAAACATTGCCGCTGTCTCATATTCAGGCACTGAAGAAGGTTCACTCAGTGAATAATTACCTTTATTAATAATTAATCTGTCCCAGCATCCGATGGGACATTTGTAGCATGTCTCTCTTTTGGTTAAATACTTTTCTATATTCTCATATTTAAATTCTGAATAATCACCCATATCTTTAGTAACCCCAGCCCAATTTTTAATGGGAGAGTCTTGTACGTCAAGTGAAAATTCAATAGATGTAGGCGTTCCCCCGTGTCTTAACCAGGAAGCATCTCCATAATCACTCATAATATCTTTAATGAAATTCTTTCTGGATAATTCATATAGGTCTTTATCAAATATTTCTACTTTCTTATTGCCAAATGCAACAATAGCCTTCAGCTTTTTTGAACCCATAATTGCTCCCATCCCGCTTCTACCGGCAACTTTTCCTTTTCTGTTAACTATGCAGGCAATCAGGCTTTTGAGTTCGCCAGCTTTACCGATTATTACAGACTCAGCATTTTTACCATATTTCTTTCGTATCAGGTCATCGCATTCATATGTGTCCTTCCCCCACAGATCTTCTGCATTTTTAAGTGTTGCCTTTCCGTTTTCAAGAAGGAGGTAAACTGGTTTTTCTGATATTCCTTTTATAAATACTCCATCATAACCAGCCATCTTTAAACTCGGCCCAAATGAACCTCCGCAATTTGCATCTCCCCACGAGTTTGTTAATGGTGATTTTGCACATACAACATACCTTGCACTTCCCGGTATTGTAGTTCCATTAAGAGGACCAGACATAAATGCAATTATATTTTCCGGAGAAAAAGGGTCGGTATTTGCTTTCTGATTCTCATAAATATATTTACAACCTATACCATATCCACCAAGAAATTTTCTTTTAATATCTTCTTTAAAATCAAATTTTTCAATTTTGGCATTTTCAAGATCGACCAGAAGGTAGCAACCCATATATCCTGCAAAGCCCATAAAACAATTACCTCCTAAAAAACAATATTCTAATTAATTAAATAAATATAAAAAGCATTAAATTGAATCTTTTATTTAAAAATATAATTCAATAATATATTTTTAATTATTCTATTTCAGTAATCGAACTTGGATTTTCAAATAATTCTACAGCTTTGTTTAGAAATTTCGCTCCACTTACTCCATCCAATATTCTGTGATCTTCTGTTATAGAAAGTTCAATTACTTTTCTTATTTCAATATTATTACCAATGGCTTCAGGATTTGAATAAACAGTTCCGAGAGTTAAAATTGATCCCTGAGGCGGATAAATAATAGCTGTGCATGAACGAACATTAAACATTCCCAGATTAGTAATAGTAAAAGTTCCATTTGAAATGTCATCCGTATTTAATTTATTTTCCATTGCTCTCTTAATCAGCTGTTTTCTTTGCTCTGCAATTTCAAATAAAGTTAGTTTATCGCAATTATGAATAACCGGGATAATAAGACCTTCAGGGATTGAAGTAACTATGCCTATATTAATATCATCATATACAACGAATTTATTGTTAATCAAGGAGGAATTTAATTCCAGATTTTCCCTCAAAGCCAAAGCGGTCACTTTAATTATAAAATCCATTAAAGATATTTTTTTATACAATATCTTTAATTTTTCCATTATATTCATGAGTTCGGTTACGTCAGCTTTTGAGCTTTGGGTAATATGAGGGGTATTTTGTACAGCATAAACCATTTTATCAGAAATGGTTTTTCTGATTCCTTTTAAATCCTCTTCCCTATTAATTTTTATATCAAGGACATCAAAAACCATATCTTTTTTATAATCTTCAGGAACAATTTTTCCCTTTTCCTTTATTTCTTTTTTTGTTTTATCTTCTGACATAAATTTTAAAACATCTTCTTTTAAAATTCTGCCACCTGGTCCGGTTCCTTTAATTTCTGTAACATCTAGTTTGTTCTTCTCAATTAATTTTTTTGCAAGAAGTGTAACTTTCAAATTATTATCTTGCTGCACCTTTGTTGATCCAGAAGAGGACTTATCTTCTTCTCGTTTATCTTCAGCAAAATCATGACCTTTTTCATTTTTATTACCAATTAAAGCAATTACATCTCTAGCGGGTACCTCTTCTTTTTCGCCTCTTACTATTTTAATCAAATAACCGCTTGCTTTTGCCTCAATCTCATAATTTATTTTATCAGTTGATACCTCTGCGAGGATATCTCCCTCATTTATTTTATCTCCCTCTTTTTTGTGCCATTTTTCAATAACACAATAAGACTGTGCCATCCCTAATTTAGGCATTAATACTTTTTCCATTTTATCTCCCTCTTAGGACAATTTTTATTTTAACTATGGACAAGAATATTATTTAAGAAATACTTCTATATTAATTCTTATATATCCTATTTAATTACGTCTTTAATAGCCTCTTCTATTTTCTTTTCAGTAATCATATATTCATCTTCAAGTGCAGGGCTGAAAGGAACCGGGGTATTAGGACAATTCAATCTTCTAATTTTAGATACAATATAATCTAATCCCTTTTCAGCAACTAAAGTTATAATATCTGTTGCTACACTGCACCTGGGATTGTCTTCATCTATCACAAGCAAATTGCCTGTTTTTTCTACTGATTTTAAAATCAATTCTTCATCCAATGGTGCCAGCCAAATCGGGTCAACGACTTCAACGCTGATGTTTTCATTCTCCAGTTTTGAAGCAACATTCACTGCCATGCTTACCATGCCGCCTATTGCAACAACCGTAATATCTTTTCCTGTTTTCTTTACTTCTCCTTTTCCTATTTCAAGCTCATAGTCTCCTTCAGGGACTGCACCTTTTTTATCATAAAGAAGCCTGTGCTCAAAAACAAAGACAGGATTGTCGTTTCTAATGGCAGATATCAGGCAGCCTTTCATATCATATGGTGTTGAAGGTGCAACTACATACCACCCGGGTATATGTGTAATCAATGAGTAATTAACATGTGAATGATGTGCCCCCTCGCGCCATCCGCATCCATAGGTTGTTCTAATTGTAATAGGGTTTTTCTGGGCACCACCAAACATATATCTTTGCTTTGCAGCCTGGTTTAAAAAGTTATCAAAACAAACACCCATAAAATCTCCATACATTAGTTCAGCAACAGGTCTTAGTCCTATCATCGAAGCACCGATTGAGGCACCAATAAAAGCATTTTCCGATATAGGCGTATCAAATATTCTTTCAGGACCAAACTCTTTAATAAAACCTTTTGTTACTGTAAAAGGACCTCCCCATGCATCCAATAGACTATCATCTTCTTTACCTACTCCACCTACCAGGTCTTCTCCTAAAATAACTACATCTTCATCTGTTCTCATTGATATAGCTAAACCTTCAGAAATAGCTTCTTTATATGTTATTTCCCTTTTCATTATTTAATCCCTTTCAAAAATTTATATTTTGATAGCGTGTTCATATACTTAAAATATTTCTCAATAATTAATATATAATTCTAAACATATACTTCGGTATAAGTCTCCGAAGGATCAGGGTAAGGGCTTTCATCTGCAAATTTAATTGCGTCATCTATGATCTTTTTTGCTCTTTTCTCAAGTTCGAGATATTTATTTTCATCAAGATACCCCAAACTTATTAAATGTTTTTTAAATTTAATTATTGGGTCTTTTGTGTTTTTATAATTTTGAATCTCTTCTTCAAGCCTATACCCCCCAGGTTCTCCTATCTGGTGTCCCTTATATCTGTAACAATCAATAACCAGGAGAGATGGTCCCTTATTATTGCGGGCATTGCTAACAATTTCCTGCATTTTATTATAGACTTCCAATATGTCAGAACCATCAACATTATAACTTGGTATTCCATAGGCCTTTCCTCTCAAAGTCAGATCCTGCGTGCTGCAGGCATATTCTACTGCAGTTGCTTCTGCGTAGTGATTATTTTCTAGGACAAAGATTGTTGGTAATTTCCAGATAGCAGCTAAATTCATACCTTCATGTACAAATCCCTGGTTAGATGCTCCTTCGCCAAAATAGGCTACTGATACCTTTTTTAATTTTTTCAACTTTGAATAAAAAGCCGGACCGTTTACCAGCACAGTTACATAGCCAAGAATACCATTGGAGCCCAGAGCACCGTATTCAGGAGCTGTAATGTGCATAGATCCACCTTTTCCCTTATTGTATCCTGTAGATTTTCCAAATATCTCAGCCATCATTTTTTTTGGATCAAGACCCTTAGCAAGCAATAGTCCATGACTTCTGTGCCCGGTAAAAATATAATCATCTTTATTTAACGGGAAAATAGTCCCTATATTCCCCTCCTGACCTATGCATTGATGAACAGTAGCAGGTATTTTACTTTCAAAAACCAGATTATCAAGAGGTGTGTCAAATGCTCTTGCTAATAACATCTTCTCCAGCATATCCAGTAATATTTCTTTAGATAATTTCATAATTGCCCCTTTATTTTTTGAATTTTTTGAATATTATCTTTTATTTAAAGCTTTCTAATATATTTAATTTTTGTAACTAAAATATTGTTTTATTAAGTTCTAATATAATAAATTGTTAATAATGATAAAAAATTAGAATTTCCTTATATAATTTTTTATTAAATTATCTATATTGTTTTTAAATTTTATTTTTTATTTAGTTATGAGATAAATATATATATTTTATTGATATTAAATAGTTTTTATTCTTAGAAATTTATATTTAATAATTTGCAATAGCATTTTTTATTAAAAGTTAAGATTATTAATTATATTTTTTTGCAAGCATATTCTCCTTTAATTCATTATAATCCGGCTATTTCTCAAAGGAGAATATGCTTAGATATTATTTTATTTTTAATGTTCTAGATATATTTATTTTCCTGTTAATAGCTTACTTTTATTATTTTTAGAAAATAAATTCTATTGCTCCTGGTTAGCATATTTTTCAACATAAAAATCAACATTTTCAGCAGTTATTACATTGATTCCTGTATCAACATATTGCGGTAATGGACTTGTGCCAACTTCTTTCCAGTCTGTTGGAGGATTAACTAATCCATGTGCAGTATGATACAAGAATACCATTGTCCAGTATCCCATAGAATATGTTTGCTCTTCCAGTGTGCAGAATATCAGACCTTCTTTTATTAATTGTACTACTGCAGCATCAGAATCAAATGTGACAACTTTTATCGGCTTTCCAGATTCTTTAACAGCTGTAGCTGCTCCAATTGCTTCTATACCTGTACAAGCAAAAATAACATCAAGATCCGGCTCAGAAGAAATCATATTGCTAACTGCTGTTGCAGCTTTTGTTTCATCGCCGCCAGCATCTGCTGTAATGATTACTTCCATTCCTTCTGACTCGGCTATTGCATCTTTATATCCTGCAACTCGCTGATCGATACATAGCTGGCCAGGTCTTTCAAGTATGCCTATTGTTCCTTCTCCTATAAGCTCGATGGTCTTTTTACCTGCAATAATTCCTGCTTCATAGTTGTCTGTACAAAGAAAAGATAGTGCTTTACTATCCGGACTGTCTGAATCAAACGCAACTACAGGAATGCCGCTGTCCATTGCTTTATTAATAGGCACTATAAATGCATCAGGGTTTATGGCAGTTATAGCAATTCCGGCAGGGTTCTTTGCAGCTACCTGATCAAATGCTGTAACTTGTTTGTTTACATCATATTCTGCAGTTCCTGTATAAACAGTCTTTACACCATATAATTCTGCTGCTGCCTCCATACCCTCATAGCAGCCAACCCAATACGCTGCGCCTGATAAGAAAGTTACCATATAATAAGTTTCATCAGAACTTCCTATTAATGGGCTTGATACTCCGCTTTCTGCACTCTGTTGACCTTCTGCAGCAATTTCACTTTTATTGCAGCCTGTTGCCATAGAGAAACAAAATACAGTCATAATACATATTAATATTCCGACAAGTACTTTCTTCATTCTCTATTCATCCTTTCTTTCTTATGTTGCTATTTAAAAAATCAAAATCTGTAAAAATATCTTTTAGATACTGCATATTATCTATAAGATTTATATTTATATTTATTATATTTTTCGCAGCCTCAACATTGATTGCTCCAATCTTTTGTTTCTTAAATGGTCCAGGGTAATTGCTAGAACAAGAATTAAACCTGTTACTAATTGTTGCCAGTATATTGATATATTTAACAGAATAAGAGCATTAGTTACCAAAGATAATAAGAAGATTCCAATAATTGCTCCGAAAACAGATCCTTCTCCTCCGGAAAAACTACAACCTCCTATAACTGCAGCAGAAATTAATACCATCGCAGTTTCGCCTCCAATAATAGGAGTCGCAACCCCGAATCTTGCATCCGCCAGTACCCCGGCAATTCCTGCAAGAAGAGCTGATATTACATATACTCCAATTTTAACCTTAACGACATTTATTCCTGAAAGCATCGCTGCTTTCTCATTGCTGCCAGTATAATAAATCTTTCTCATCGAAGCAGACCTACGTAAAAGCAAATCCCCAATAATTAAAATAGCAAAAGCTATAATAACTATTACCGGTATTCCCTTTAATTTACCACCCCCAATAAACTTAAAGCTTTCAGGCAGCTTATTAATTAATGGAATTGGCGTACCTTCAGTTATTACAAAACAAATACCTCTGGCAATTCCTGATACTCCTAAAGTAGTGATAAAAGAATTCAAACCGACTTTTCCAATTAAAAATCCACTTAATGCTCCACATAAAACAGCAACGAAGATTCCTATAAGTGCAGCCAGCCATATATTTACGCCCATTACAAATAATTTCCCTGTAACTACGCCAGATAAGGCTAATACGGATCCTATTGATAAATCCAAGCCGGCTGTAATGATAGCATAAGCCATCCCTATAACTGTTATTCCATCCAGTGCGAGACCAACAAGAAGCGACCTTATGTTATCAGCCGTAAGAAAATTCGGAGACATAATCGATATTATCAACATAAATCCTATAACTATAAAAATCAACATTGCTTCCCTGAATTTTAAGAAGCTTCTAAACCCCTTGCCTATTTGTCCTAAAGAACTTCTTCCTTTATTCTCAGCCATTACAAAATATCTCCTTAATACTTTAATAATACATACTTTGCATTTATAAAAATTTATTTTTCCTTAATACCTGAAGCAAGAGCAACAATTTTTGCTTCGCTTTGCTCTTTATCTTTTAAAATTCCTGCAATTTCACCTTCATGCATGACAATAATTCTGTCGCATAATCCAATAATTTCAGGGAGCTCAGAAGATATAATAATCGTCCCTATCCCATTATCGGCCAATTGTCTAATAAGAGAATAAATCTCTGCTTTTGTTTTTACATCAATACCTTTGGTTGGCTCATCCAAAATTATTATTTTAGGGTCAACAAAAAGCCATCTTGCAACTATTACTTTTTGCTGATTCCCACCACTCAGACTGTTTATTTTCTGGTTTATGCTTGATAATCTGATATCCAAATCTTTTACCATTTTTTTAGATGAAGCTATTTCTTTTCTTGAATTGACCCATAAAAGTAAACGTTTGTTTGATATTTTTTCAAGTCCAGAAACAGTTAAATTTCTTTTTATATCAAGTCCTAAAAATAAACCATCCTCCTTTCTGTTCTCTGTTAAATACACTAGACCGTATTTCATAGATTTTGAATAACTATTGATTGCCACTTTATTATTATTGATAAATATGTTGCCGCTGTTTTTTCTATCAATTCCGCAAATTGCTCTTGCCACTTCTGAACGACCAGAGCCCGTTAAGCCTGAAAAACCTAAGATCTCTCCATCATACAGTGCAAAATTAACGTCTTTAAAGTAGCCATCTCTTGATAAGTTCTCAACTCTTAAAATAACATTCCTACCGTTATCTTCAATATTTGCTTTTTCGGGGAAGAAATTTTTGATATCACGGCCAACCATTTTATTCACAACTTCTTTTTCGTTTGTGTCCTCAGCCTCTAAAGTGTCTATCACTTCACCGTCTTTCATGATTGTTATTTTTTCACATAATTTAAATATTTCAGAAAGTCTGTGGCTTATATATATGACGCTTATATTGTTGTTTTTTAGATTCTCTATTATTTCAAATAATATTTCTGTTTCAGATTCTGTTAATGAGGAAGTGGGCTCATCGAGTATTATTATCTTGCAATTCAATGATATGGCTCTTGCAATTTCGACTATCTGCTTCTGGCTTATGCTTAATTCACCGATTATTTTGTTTGGTTTCGGTCTGCTTGGTTCTTTAAAAAGTTTCAATATTTCATCCGATTTTTTTATTAATAAATTCTTATTAACCATACCAAACTTGTTTGTAGGCATTCTTCCCATAAAAATATTTTCAGCAACTGACATATGCTCACACAACGATATTTCCTGATGTACAAATCCA
>JAQVJB010000037.1:14889-15653 GCA_028695395.1 Actinomycetota bacterium
ATACCCTTCATTTGCGCTTCATTAGGATTTTTAAATATAATTTCTTCACCATTGAATAATAATTTTCCTTCATCAGGCAGAAAAACACCGCTAATTATATTCATTAATGTTGATTTTCCTGCACCATTTTCACCAACTAAACCATGGACTTCACCCTCTCGTATGTTTAGGCTGACATTTTTAAGAGCTTGCGTTCCGGGGAAACTTTTACTGATATTTTTGATTTCTAATAATATTCTTTTTTCGATTTTAAGTACCTCCGAATAAAATTTTCAATATTAAAATCTAAAATATTATAATTTCTAGATTAAACAAATATATATAAAAAAGGACAGGACTTAATTATTAACTATAATTAAGTCCTGTCCTTTAACCTGAGAGATCTTATCCCCTTCGGTAACTATATCAATCTTAATACTTTTAAGATATAATTTTATTAATATAGTTTCTCCAGAACAACCCTATTAGCTGATCCTTTTGCCTGAGATTATAAATCCTTCGGCTCCAGTATCATTTCAACTGGGATCTATCAACTAATATTATATAGGTAAAAATTATAGCAATAAATCATGAAAACTGTCAATAATAATCATTTTAAAATTAAAAAAAATCATATATTTAAAAATTATTAATATAGCAATTAGAAAAGAGGATATGGTTCATCAAAAGAATACAAGGGAAGATTTTGGGTCTGATAAAGGTAAATATAAAAATCCCCTAATTTAACTTTTATTCTTCCTTCTTTAATATTTTTTAGACTTATA
>JAQVJB010000038.1 GCA_028695395.1 Actinomycetota bacterium
ACCACACAGAAATGGAAGTAAAGCTAATTACACCTGTAGCAATGGAAGAAGGACTAAGGTTTGCTATCAGGGAAGGCGGAAGGACCATAGGTGCCGGTAGTATTTCCAAGATAATAGAGTAATATATTAGATGAAAAGGAAATATTTATTGACATAAATATTTCCTAATGTTAATTTATTAACTTGCGTTTTTTCAAATATAGATTAAATTTGGAGTAAAAAGTGAGAGTCAATGTAATATTAGCGTGTAGTGACTGTAAAAGAAGAAACTACACTTCAGTTAAAAATAAAAAAAATGATCCTGACAGGATAGAAGTAAAAAAATATTGTAAGTGGTGCAGGAAACATACGGTTCATAAGGAGACCCGTTAGGGCTGTAGCTCCAATCGGTAGAGCACCGGTCTCCAAAACCGGGTGTTGGGGGTTCGAATCCCTCCAGCCCTGCCAGAAGTTTTTGTTATTTGAAAAGTTATAACGGTTAAGAAGCTGGATAATATGCCGGTGGCATATTATCTGGGATTCGAAAGGACGGAGTGAAGGCGATAGCCTGAAATGAGTCCGCGTCTCTGCAGCGAACCGGAGGTGAGACGAAAGAACGAATCCCTCCAGCCCTGCCAGAAGTTTTTGTTATTTGAAAAGTTATAACGGTTAAGAAGCTGGATAATATGCCGGTGGCATATTATCATCATGCTTTTTTCGGGTTATTTTAAAAGGAAAGAACAGGAAAAAATTGGCTAAGCAAAAAGTTCCAACAAAATTTAAGCAAAAAGCCATGATGGAGCGGATGATGAAGGACAGAAAAGCACCTCCGACTCCTACAAAGAAAAAGATTGACTGGAAAAAATTTATAAAGGCGATTCCGGGAAGGATTGCAAAATTTTTCAGGGATGTAGTCCATGAATTAAAGAAGGTAACATGGCCTACCAAAAAAGACCTTTTCAGATATACGGTTATTGTACTTATAACAATTGCATTTTTCGCAATTATTTTAGGTTTTTTTGATTTTATCTGGATAAGGCTTATAGAATTTATGGCGCTTGCTTGATGATTTTTTAAAAGAGAGTAAAAAAGAGACTTGAGGGTGTTTTTTTAAATGAGATCTAGATGGTATGTTATACATTCATATGCAGGTTATGAAAATAAAGTAAAATTGAATCTTGAGCATCGTAAAGAATCAATGAATATGAGTGATAAAATTTTTGATATTTATATTCCTACCGAGGAGGTAATGGAAATACATTCAGGCAAGAAACATGTTTCTTCCAAGAAAGTTTTTCCGGGATACTTGCTTGTAAAAATGCTTCTTGACGATGACTCTTGGTATGTAGTGAGAAATACTCCTGGAGTAACAGGTTTTGTAGGGAGTGAAGACAGGCCCCAGCCTTTATCGGAGGACGAAGTAAACAGAATAATGAAGAAAGTTGTTTCTGAAAAGCCAAAAGCAAAGACAGACTTTGAGATAGGGATGCCTATCAAAGTCATTAACGGACCATTTGCAAACTTTGACGGAACTATAAGCGAGATAAATATAGACCAGGGCAAAATCAGGGTGCTGGTTTCAATATTCGGGCGCCAGACACCTGTGGAACTTAATTTTGATCAGGTTTCAAAAATTTAACTTAAAAAATTTATTTTTAAAAGAGGATAAAAATGGCAAAAAAGATAGCAGCATTAATAAAATTACAGGTAACGGCAGGACAGGCAAATCCTGCTCCTCCAATCGGTCCTGCATTGGGGCAGCATGGAATTAATATTATGGAATTCTGTAAGCAGTTTAATGAGCAGACTGCAAATCAGACAGGTACTATTCTTCCTGTTGTAATCACTGTTTATGCTGACAGGAGTTTCAGTTTTATAACAAAGACTCCTCCTGCTGCAGTTCTGATTAAAAAGGCTGTCGGCATTGACAAGGGTTCAAAAGAACCTAACCGGTCAAAAGTAGCAGAGATAACAAAAGCTCAGATTGAAGAAATTGCAAAACTTAAATTAAAAGATTTAAATGCAAGAAAAGTCGAAGCTGCAGCTAAGATAATCGAAGGTACTGCCAAAAGCATGGGAGTCAAAGTAGTATAGTATTAAGTACAAGAGTTTTATTTAGAAGGACGGATTGTTGTGAAGAGAGGAAAAAAATATTTAGAAAAAGCTTCAGGGAGAGATAAGGTAACTCTTAATACTCCGCTGACAGCTATAAAATGGGCAAAGGAAAATAGTTTTACAAAATTTGATGAATCTATCGACCTTTCAATAAATCTTGGTATTGATCCTAAAAAAGCGGATCAGATAGTAAGAGGAACGATAGTGCTTCCTAACGGGACAGGAAAAGTTCCGAAAATACTTGTTTTCGCTCAGGGTGAAAAAGCGACCGAAGCTAAAGATGCCGGCGCAGACTATGTGGGCGGAGAAGAGCTTGTTGAGAAAGTGGCAGGAGGATGGTTAGACTTCGATATATGTATATCTACTCCAGATATGATGAAAAGCGTTGGTAAATTGGGGAAAGTTCTGGGGCCCAGAAAGCTTATGCCTAATCCTAAATCAGGCACTGTAACTATGGATATATCAAAAGCTGTAAGCGATATTAAAAAAGGCAGGCTTGAATTCAGAACTGATAAATACGGGGTCATACATAGCACGATAGGAAGGGTTAGTTTTGACGTAAAAGCACTTGCAGAAAACTATTCTGCACTTATTGATGCCATAGTAAAAGCTAAGCCATCAGCTTCAAAAGGGAAGTATATTAAAGCTATTTATGTTTCAACTACTATGGGGCCAAGCATGAAGATAGATGCCAATAAATCAATTGATTCAGAAATGGCTGAAGTAGCTTAAGTTAAAAAATTAATAATTGAGTTTATTTAAATAAAAAGTTAATAATAAAATAACCAAAGACAGCAGGTGCTGAAAAATGTTTTAGCTTAATACCCTGCCCAGGTTGATTGAATCCTTATAAATCGACCTGTTTGGGTCGGTTTTTTTATTACTTTAAAATATATTTTAAAAAGAAATTGATAAATAAATATTTTTATTTTATATAAGGTGGTGTTTTGCTTGATAAAAAAAGAAAAAGAACTAAAGGTCGATATATTAAAGAAGGATTTCAGCGATAATGAGGGTTTGATTTTTGCAGATCACAGCAATATGAAGTCTGAACAATCAATGGCAATAAGAGAAAAGCTCGATGATATTGATGCAAACTTAAGAATTGTTAAAAATACTCTTGCTGCCCTTGTTGCAGGTGAATATTTTAAAGGTATCGATTTTACGGAAATCTTTAAAGGACATACCAGCGTTATTGTCAGTCATAAAGATGTGATATCTACAGCTAAGGCACTGAAAGATATAATCAAGGAATTTGATATTTTAAAAATCAAGGCAGGAATCATTGATGGTAAGCTCATAAGCTCTGAAGATGTTGACAAACTTGCAAGTCTTCCGTCTAGAGAAGTTTTGCTTGCGCAGATTGCTTCAGGTCTGCTAAGCCCTATCTTTGCTTTGGTAAATCTGCTTAATAATTTGCCACAGAAACTGGTAATGACATTGGCTGCTATAAAAAAAGAAAAAGAATTACAAACTAATTAATTTAAAAAATTGAAATTTTCAAGAAGGAAAGGATAAAAAAAATGGCTAAAGAATTAAAGATGGAAGAAATACTGGAAGCGATTGAAAAAATGACCGTACTTCAGCTTTCTGAATTAGTGAAAGCTTTGGAAGAAAAATTTGGTGTCAGCGCTCAGGCTATGGTTGCTGCTGCTCCTGCCGGAGGAGCTGCTCCTGATGCTGCAGCAGAGGCTGCTGAAGAACAGACTGAATTTGATGTTGTTTTAAAATCTGCTGGTGAAAAGAAAATACAGGTTATAAAAGTTGTTAGAGCTTTAACCGGACTTGGCTTGAAAGAAGCTAAAGACCTTGTAGACGCTGCGCCTGGCGTAGTTAAAGAAAAAGTTTCTAAAGAAGAAGCAGAAAAAGTTAAAAAAGAACTTGAAGAAAGCGGAGCTACAGTAGAAGTCAAATAATCCGTCTTCACTGTTTTTGTCTGTCGGTTAAATAAAGAATTAACAGGCAATGGTTTTTAAAAAGTTCTAAAATAGAATCTTAGTCAATAGATAAGCTGGCTTTAAAATAAAAAATAGTTAGCTTATCTATTGACATTATTGAATAATTTGCTATATTAATTGTTTGCAACTTTTTTGGGTTTTAAAAAAACACCCTCTTAAAGTGAGCTTTTTATCCTTTTAACAGTAATCAATTTGTCGTATAGAATTTTTTTGCAATTTTTTAAAAAAGGGGAGAAATATTAATGCAAAAAACTAAGAAAATCCAAAGATATGAATTTGGAAATATTCCTGAAATCATTGAAATACCCCATCTTCTTGATATTCAGAGAAAGTCATTTGACTGGTTTCTTAAAGAAGGTGTGTGGGAAGCACTTAAGGATATTTCGCCTATCGAGGATTTCACAGGAAATATGTCCCTTGAATTTAAGGGTTTTTCATGGGGAGAAGTAAATGCACCGATTGACGTATGCAAGATGGAGAATATGGACTATTCTGCCCCTCTAAGAGTCAAGGCAAGATTTACCAATAAAGAAACTGGGGAATACAGCGAACAGGAAGATGTATTTCTCGGAGATTTCCCTCTTATGACTGATACCGGTACTTTCATTATAAACGGTACTGAAAGAGTAGTTGTTTCGCAGCTGGTTAGGTCTCCCGGCGCTTATTTTGATAGTGATATAGATAAGAAAAAAGAAAAAGTAATCTATCTATCAAAACTTATTCCTACAAGAGGCTCGTGGATTGAAATAGAAACTGACAAAAAAGATATTGCTTATATCAGAATTGACAGAAAAAGAAAATTTTTACTTTCTATATTCCTAAAATCAGTCGGTTTTGGCAATAATGAGGAACTTTTAAAATTATTCAGCCCATTCGATAAAATCGGCTGCATTAAAAACACTCTTGAAAAAGATGTTACCGAAACAGAAGAAGGTGCACTGATTGAATTTTACAAGAAATTAAAACCAGGCGAACCTTCTACAAAGGAGAGCGCAAAGACATTAATATCACAGCTTTTCTTTAATCCGAAGAGATATGATCTTGGTAAAGTCGGCAGGTATAAAATAAATAAAAAGCTTGAAGTCGACCAGCCCTTGGAAGCTGAAATAGAAGAGCAGCTTAAGCTGATTGACCAGAAAATGGACATAGATATCAATGATCCTTATATTCTTCACAGTAAAGATATTTTTCTATTTGTAAAATATATATTACAGCTAATGGATGGGATAGGAGAGCTTGATGACATAGACCATTTTGGCAACAGGAGGATTAGGAATATCGGTGAACTGATACAAAATCAGGTTAGAATAGGACTTGCCAGAATGGAAAGGGTCGTTAAGGAAAGAATGACTACGCAGGATGTTGAAACTATTACACCGAAATCACTTATCAATATCAGGCCTCTGGTTGCGTCATTAAAAGAATTTTATGGCAGCGGACAGCTTTCACAATTTCTGGATCAGACAAACCCGCTTGCAGAAATTACTCATAAAAGAAGACTTAGCGCTCTTGGACCCGGAGGTCTGTCAAGGGAAAGAGCAGGTTTTGAAGTAAGAGATGTACATGCCTCTCACTACGGGAGGATGTGCCCTATTGAAACACCTGAAGGTCCGAATATCGGGCTTATCGGCTCTCTTGCCACTTATGCCAGATTAAATGAATTTGGTTTTATAGAAACTGCTTACAGAAGAGTAGTTAACAGGAAAATAACTGATGAAGTCGAATACCTTACTGCGGATGATGAAGAAAAGTACACTATTGCACAGGCAACTGCTGAAATTGATAAAAAAGGCTTTTTTGTTGAAGAAAAAGTACTTGCAAGGTTGGGAGGAGAAGTAATTGCAGTAGATCCTGAAAGTATCGACTATATGGATGTTTCTCCCAAGCAATTGTTTAGTGCGGCAGCATCCCTTATCCCGTTTCTTGAACATGATGATGCAAACCGTGCTTTAATGGGTTCTAATATGCAGAGACAGGCAGTGCCCCTAATCTATCCCGAACCTCCTCTTGTAGGGACCGGAATGGAAAAGAGAATAGCTCATGACAGCGGTCAGATAGTTGTTGCCAGAAATGCCGGTAAAGTCATTTATGTTTCTGCAGAAAAAATAATTATTGAATATAAAGCAGAAGCAAAGGGAAAACCCCTCGCTAGAGATGAATATAATCTATATAAATTCCGAAGATCAAACCAGGGGACCTGTATCAACCAAAGACCGATAGTCTTTGAAGGACAGGAAGTCAAAGAAGGGGAAGTAATTGCAGACGGCCCTTCAACCAATTCAGGAGAAATTGCACTTGGAAGGGATCTTCTGGTTGCATTTATGCCATGGGAAGGCTATAACTACGAAGATGCTATAGTCCTATCTGAAAGATTAGTAAAAGAGGATGTATTATCTTCAATACATATATCAAAACATGAAATTGAGGCAAGAACTACAAAATTAGGTCCTGAAGAAATAACCAGGGATATTCCAAATGTAAGTGATGAACTTCTTAAAAACCTTGATGAGAGAGGAATAATAAGGCTTGGAGCAGAGGTAAAACCAGGAGACATCCTTGTAGGAAAGATAACGCCCAAGGGAGAGACAGAGCTTACTGCAGAAGAAAAACTCTTAAGAGCTATCTTTGGCGAGAAAGCAAGAGAAGTCCGGGACAGTTCGCTTAAAGTACCTCATGGCGAAAGCGGTAAAGTAATAAATGTCCAGATTTCTTCAAAGCAAAAAGGGAATGACCTCCCTCCTGGGGTAAATGAACTTGTCAGAGTATTTATAGCGAAGAAAAGAAAAATATCTGTCGGGGATAAACTTGCAGGAAGGCATGGCAATAAGGGTGTCATTTCTGTAATACTTCCTGAAGAGGACATGCCCTATACTGAAGACGGCACTCCGGTTGATATAGTATTAAATCCTCTTGGCGTTCCTTCCAGAATGAATGTAGGACAGATACTGGAAACTCATCTTGGATGGGCTGCACACGTCGGCTGGGATGATGGAACAAAATTAAAAGATATCAAGCAGGAAAACGGGCAGATATTTACTGCCACCCCTATTTTTGATGGTGCAAGCGAAGAGGACATAAGAGAAATCTTTAAAAAAGCAGGCTTGCCTGAAACTGGGAAAGTACCTCTTTTTGATGGGAAAAGCGGCGAAAAAATTGCTTCAGATATTACAATAGGATATATTTATATTCTTAAATTGCTGCATCTTGTTGATGATAAAATACATGCAAGGTCTACAGGCCCATATTCTTTGGTTACCCAGCAGCCTCTTGGAGGTAAAGCACAATTTGGAGGCCAGAGATTTGGAGAAATGGAAGTCTGGGCTTTGGAAGCATATGGAGCGGCGCATATTCTTCAGGAAATGCTGACAATAAAATCAGATGATGTTTTCGGAAGAGTAAAAACATACGAATCTATTGTAAAAGGTGAGAATATAGAAAAACCGGGCATTCCTGAATCATTCAAAGTTCTTGTGAAAGAAATGCAAAGTCTTTCCCTGGATGTCGAAGTGCTTTCTGAAGAAGGCAAAGAAGTAGAGATAATCGGTCATGAAGATGAAATCATGAAAACTGTTAAAGAGTTGGGAATAGACCTTCAGCATGATGAGAGCATTAACTTTTTTGCAGAAACTGATGTAAAACACGGCCAGCATGTAGATTCTTATAATAATTATGATAGTGATGATGATTATGATAATGATGATGAGAGGCAAGATTTAGAAGAAGCTGATGAAGAAGATTCCGAGACAAATAGAGAAAGTAGTCCTGCAGAGTCCGGGAAAGAAAAAGAGGCTTCGCCAAAGGAAGAAATCGGCGACAAAGAATCTGAAAAAGAAAATGTTGCTTTGTCCGATGAAGACATTAAGTAAATTAATGATTATAAGATTATTTAATTTATATTAATTTTTAATTTTGAAATATTTTAGTTCACTCGAATAGGGGGAATTTATAAATGTCTATAAGTATAGATGTAAACAATTTTGATGCTTTAAGAATAGGGCTTGCATCGCCTGAAAAAATCAGGTCCTGGTCAAATGGTGAGGTAAAAAAACCTGAGACTATAAATTACAGGACTTTAAAACCTGAAAAAGACGGTCTTTTCTGCGAACGTATATTCGGTCCCACAAAAGACTGGGAATGCTACTGCGGAAAATATAAAAGAGTAAGATTTAAAGGTATTATTTGTGAAAGATGCGGCGTAGAAGTGACCCGTTCAAGCGTCAGAAGAGAAAGAATGGGCCATATTGAGCTGGCTTCTCCAGTTTCACATATCTGGTTCTTTAAAGGTGTGCCCTCCAGATTGGGATATATTCTCGGGCTTACACCAAAAGATCTTGAAAAAGTCCTTTATTTCGATTCATATATAATAATATCGATTGATAAAGAGAAAATTGAAGCTGAAAAAGAAAAAATCAGGGCAACCCATGAGGCATACATTGAAGAGATGGAGAAATTTCATCGAGAAAGAATCAGTGAAATCAAGGAAACAAATGATGATTTCTTAAAAAGATATAAATCCGGAGAGCCGCTTGTTGAACTTGAAGCGTTTGATGACAGTGAGCTCGAAACAGAAAAAGATATAGAAGCTAAAATAGCAAAAATTATTAAAGAAAATACAAAACTTCTCGAAGAAGAAAAAGAAATATACCAGGAGCAGATAGAATTAATAAAGAAAGCGCAAGCTCTATTCTTTAATCTGGAGGAGAAGCTTCTTATTGCTGACGAAAATCTTTTTAAAAAACTTAAAGAGATATATGGAGAATACTTTAAAGGCGGCATGGGGGCTGAAGCAGTTAAAGAACTATTAAAAAATATTGACTGCGAAAAAGAAGTAGAAGAATTAAAAAGTATTATTGAAACGTCAAAAGGCCAGAAAAGAAGCAAGGCAATAAAAACGTTAAAAATACTTTCTTCTTTTGTTAATACAAATAACAAGCCTGAATATATGATACTTGATGTGCTGCCGGTAATTCCTCCGGATCTTCGTCCGATGGTTCAGCTTGACGGTGGGCGTTTTGCCACATCAGATTTAAATGACCTATATAGAAGAGTAATAAATAGAAATAACAGGCTCAAAAAGTTACTTGAGCTGGATGCTCCTGAAATAATAATAAATAATGAAAAAAGAATGCTTCAGGAGGCAGTTGACGCTCTATTCGATAATGGCAGAAGAGGAAGAGCGGTGCTTGGCGCAGGAAACAGACCCCTTAAATCATTAAGTGATATGCTTAAAGGGAAACAGGGTCGTTTCAGGCAGAATCTTTTAGGCAAGAGGGTTGATTATTCAGGCCGTTCAGTAATAGTTGTTAATCCTAAACTAAGGCTTGACCAGTGCGGCCTTCCAAAACAGATTGCATTAGAGCTATTTAAGCCTTTTGTAATGAAACGACTTGTAGATGAAGGGATTGCAAGTAATATTAAATCTGCAAAAATTATGGTTGAGCGTGGGGATGAAAAGGTATGGGACATACTGGAAGCTGTCATCAAAAATCACCCGGTTCTTTTAAACAGGGCACCGACACTTCACAGGCTGGGAATACAGGCATTTATGCCGATTCTTGTTGAAGGAAAAGCTATACAGATACATCCGCTTGTCTGTCCTCCTTTTAATGCTGATTTTGACGGGGACCAGATGGCAGTACATGTACCTCTTTCAAATGAAGCAAAAGCTGAAGCAATTATACTTATGCTTGCTTCAAATAATATACTATCACCTGCCAGCGGCGAACCGGTTTCTACTCCGTCGCAGGATATGGTCCTGGGTATTTATTATTTGACTTCTGAAAGAATTAAATCTGCAGGGAAAGAAAAATACTATCCCAATTCGGAAGTTGCTTTAAGGGACTATGATTATGGTTTTATAAGTCTGCATACTCCTATAAAAGTAAAAATCGTTGAGAAGATAATAAAAACAACTGTAGGGAGAATCATATTTAATGAGGCTCTTCCCGAAGATTATAAGTTTGTTAACAAAGAAGTATCTAAAAAAGAACTTATTTCAATTTTGTCAGACTGTATATCTAAATATCCGAATCATGTAATAGTTGAAATGCTTGACACTATAAAAGCTCTTGGATTCAGGTATTCTACATTATCAGGGCTTACTATAGGAATAAATGATATTATTGTTCCTCCGAAGAAAAAAGAAATCCTAAAGGCTGCGGAAGAAAAGATAGATAAAGTAGAGCAGTATTATCAGCAGGGAATGATTACTGACGATGAAAGACATGACAGGGTCATTCAGATTTGGTCGCAGACAAATGAAGATGTTGCTGCCGCAATGGAAAAAAACTTTGATAAGTTCAATCCTATATATATGATGGCTACTTCAGGTGCAAGAGGTAATATTAAGCAGCTAAGACAGCTGGCGGGCATGAGAGGTCTTGTAGCAAATGCAAGAGGAGACATAATAGACAGGCCAATAAAGTCTAATTTCAGGGAGGGCCTGACAGTTCTTGAGTACTTCCTTTCAACTCATGGTGCAAGACAGGGTCTTGCAGATACAGCACTTAGGACTGCTGACTCAGGCTATCTTACAAGAAGGCTTGTAGATGTTGCACAGGACGGCATGGTAAGAATAAATGACTGCGGCACGGATGAAGGAATAGATCTTTTTGTTCTTACACTTGAAGGTGAGGAAAATCCTAACCTTCTTGGAAGACTTTGCCAGATAGAGATAGCGAATCCTTCTAGCGGTGAAATCATACTTAATAAAGATGAAGAAATTACAAAAGAGCATATAGATAAACTAGTACAGGCAAATATCAATACAGTCAATGTGAGATCTGTACTTACATGTGAAGCAGACCAGGGAGTCTGCCAGAAATGTTATGGAAGAAACCTGTCCACTAATAAAATAGTTGATATCGGCGAAGCAGTAGGAACAATTGCTGCTCAGTCGATAGGTGAACCCGGCACCCAGCTTACTATGCGTACTTTCCACACGGGCGGAGTTGCTTCAACTGTTATCCAGAGATTAATAAAGTCTCCGGTAAAAGGGAAGCTTGTTTTGAATAAAGAGATACTGGAGCTTCTTAAATTGAAAAAAGAAGATTTTTCAGAAGAGGGAAAAGAAGATATTATCGAGGTAAATATCGAGCACATACCTCATAAAATTACTTTTAAAGTAAAGATGGAAGAAGATTCCGGAAGTGGCAAGAAATCCTCACAGCTTATAGATGTTATTATCCCAAGAGGAGAAGTACTTCAGTTAAACAGGAATATAAATGTCGAAAGAGACCAGGTATTTGCAAAACTTATATCTACCGCCAAGAAAAAAAGATATATTCACAAGCATGAGAAGACATTTGAAGGCATAGATATTACATCTGGTCTTCCTAGGGTAGTTGAATTGTTTGAAGCAAGAAAACCTAAAGAACATTCAATAATGTCAGAGATATCGGGAACTATTAAAGTAGAGGATCTTGATTCAAGGATGCTAAGCCTTACAATAACAAGTCCCGGAGCTAACGAAGAAAGAATTTATGAAGTTTCTGCCAGGTCAAAAGTGAGGTTTAACGATGGCGATTTTGTACAGGTGGGAGAACAGATAACTGAAGGCCCGAAGAATCCTCATGATATCTTAAAGCTGAATGGAATAAAAGCATGTGCGCAATATCTTGTTAAAGAAATACAGAATGTTTATAAATCACAGGGTGTTGAAATAAATGACAAGCATATAGAAATAATTGTTAGGCAGATGCTTAAGAAAGTAACAATACTTGAATCAGGAGATAGCAACTTTTTACCCGGACAACTTGTTGACAGGCTTGTATTTGAAAAGGAAAATAAAAGACTTGCTGAAGAAGGAAAGAGGCCGGTAGTTGCAAAACAGAATCTCATGGGTATTACCAAAGCTTCACTTGCAACGGACAGCTTCCTGTCAGCAGCTTCATTCCAGGAAACTACAAGGGTATTAACTGATGCAGCTATAGAGAATAAGACAGATTATCTAATAGGTCTAAAAGAAAATGTAATAATAGGAAAAAATATCCCTGCAGGTACCGGCATGACAAGGTATAGGACAGTAGAATTAGAGTACCCCGGATATGAAGTTGAAGAAGCTGAAGAGATAGATGTGGAAACAGATTCCTCGGAAGAAAATAACATTGAGCTTAACATTTAGCATATGATAAAAGAGTAATTATGCTTGAGATTAATTTGTTGACATTTTAATCTTAAAATGCTAATCTTTTTGCTTGCGCTCTGAAGATGGGTGCCTGTTTCTAAGATTTTACAAATAAATTTTACTATTAATTACTGTATTTATTTAAAAATAATTTATTAATTTTATTATTATATCGATTATAAAAAAAGAGGTTAGAAGGTAGAATATATGCCTACTATTAATCAGTTGGTTAGAAAGCCAAGAGCAAAAATTGCTAAAAAGAAGAAGACATCTGCTTTACAGGGGAATCCTTTAAGAAGAGGTGTTTGTGTAAGGGTTTACACTGCTACTCCAAAGAAACCTAACTCTGCATTAAGAAAAGTTGCAAGAGTAAGGCTTATATCAGGCGTTGAAGTTACTGCATATATACCTGGGATAGGGCATAATCTGCAGGAACACTCTATTGTTATTATCAGAGGCGGGAGAGTAAAAGACCTTCCAGGCGTAAGATATAAAATCGTCAGGGGGACACTTGATACCTCTGGAGTGGATGGCAGGAAAAAAGGTCGTTCAAGATACGGTGCCAAAAAACCGAAACAAAGCTAAAATAATCTTTTAGTTTTTTATTAAAAAAATAGTATTTAGTTAGTTGGAAATATATAAATTATATTAGGAGTTTTATAAGGAGTTATGAATGTCTAGAAAGAAAAGAGCTCCCGGAAAGGGTTTTGAAGAAGATCCTATTTTTAAAAGCAAGCTCATAACCGAGTTGATTAATAAAGTACTTTGGTGCGGGAAGAAGAGTACTGCAGAAAATATTGTATATGGCAGTCTTGAAGTATTGGGCAATAGGACAAAAGAAGATCCCATGGAAGTACTTGAAAAATGCATGGATAATGTAAGGCCTGCACTTGAAATAAAACCAAGAAGAGTCGGAGGAGCAACATACCAGGTTCCTATTGAAGTTTCTCATGAAAGAGCAAATACTCTTGCAATAAGATGGCTGATTGGCTTTGCGCGTAAAAGAAAAGAGAAATCAATGGAAGAAAGGCTTGCAGCAGAGATAATTGACGGTGCAAGCAATACTGGAAGCAGTATTAAAAAGAAAGAAGATTTACATAAGATGGCCGAAGCCAACAAAGCTTTTGCTCATTACAGATGGTAATTTATATTTAATTTGAAAAGAAAAAATGGCTAGAAAAGTACAGTTAAAACAAACAAGAAATATTGGCATAACAGCTCATATAGATGCCGGTAAAACCACCACTTCAGAGCGTATCCTTTATTATACAGGCAAAAGTTACAAGATAGGTGAAGTGCATGAAGGCACTGCTGTTATGGACTGGATGGTTCAGGAGCAGGAAAGAGGCATTACAATAACTTCTGCTGCAACTACATGTTTCTGGAAAAATCACAGGATAAATATAATCGACACTCCCGGACATGTTGATTTTACGGTTGAAGTAGAGCGTTCTTTAAGAGTACTTGATGGCATGATAGGTCTTTTCTGCGCTGTCGGAGGCGTTGAACCTCAAAGCGAAACTGTATGGAGGCAGGCAGATAAATATAAAATACCGAGAATAGCTTTTGTAAATAAAATGGATAGGAATGGTGCAGACTTTAATTACGTTGTTGATATGATAAAAACCAGGTTGAATGCCAACCCTGTTCCTGTACAGATACCTATCGGCGCCGAAGATGTATTCAAAGGCATGATTGACCTTATAAACATGAAGGCATACATATATTACGATGAAATGGGTCTAAAATTCGAATATACCGATATCCCTTCTGAATTAGTACAGTCTGCTGAAAAATACAGGGCAGAACTAATAGAAAATATTGCAAATTTTGATGATGAGATATTACATAAATATGTAGAAAACATTGATATAACTCCTGATGAGATTTTAAAGGCTATCAGGAAACTGACAATAAATGTTAAGATAATTCCTGTTTTATGCGGTTCTGTTTTCAAGAATAAAGGAGTTCAACCGCTGCTTGATGCAGTAGTTGATTTTCTTCCATCTCCTTTAGAAAGCATACAGCCGGTCGGTATAAATCCATATACAGACAAGGAAGAAGTAAGAGAAATAAAAGATGAAGAAGCCTTTTCGGGTTTTATATTTAAAATAATGACTGATCCATTCATAGGAAAACTTGCTTATTGCAGGATATATTCAGGGATACTTCCAGCAGGAAGCCAGGTTTTAAATACTACAAGCAGTAATAATGAAAGAATAGGAAGGCTGCTTTTGATGCATGCCAACCACCGGGAAGAGATAAAAGAAGCTTACTGTGGTGACATTGTTGCAATCATAGGACTGAAAAAAGTAACTACAGGAGATACAATTTGTGACATAAAGAGACCTATAAAATATGAGTCAATTTCTTTTCCGGAGCCGGTTCTTTCAATTGCTATCGAACCTAAGACAAAGATAGATTTAGATAAACTTACAAAAGCTTTAAATAAACTTGCTGATGAAGATCCTACTTTCAGGGTCGGTGTTGATACTGAAACCGGGCAGACAATTATCAGAGGAATGGGCGAACTGCACCTGGAGATAATCGTTGACAGATTGCTCAGGGAATTCGGAGTTGATGCAAATATAGGCAAACCCCAGGTTTCTTACAGAGAAGCAATAACTAAACCTATTCAGATAGAAGGAAAATATATAAGACAAAGTGGCGGCAAAGGACAATATGGTCATGTAATTATGTTATTTGAGCCTAATGAATATGGTAAAGGATTTGTTTTTGAAGATAAAATAAAGAGCGGGGCAATACCCAGAGAATTCATTAAGCCTGTAGAACAGGGAGTACAGGATGCAATGCAGTCAGGAGAACTGGCTGGTTATCCTGTAATTGATGTAAAGGCAACACTGCTTGATGGTTCTTATCATGATGTTGATTCTTCTGAGCTTGCATTCAGGATAGCAGCTTCTAAAGCATTCAGGGAGGCTATGATAAAATCATCACCGATATTAATGGAACCGATGATGGAAGTTGAGGTAGTTACTCCTGAAGAATCGATGGGAGAAGTCATCGGAGATATTAATTCAAGAAGAGGAAAGATTTCTGAAATAAATACAAGAAATAAAATGACTAATATAAAGTGTGAAGTCCCCCTTGCAAATATGTTTGGCTATGCAACTGACTTACGTTCAAAAACACAGGGACGGGCGACTTTTACAATGCAGTTTAAAAAATATGAACCGGTTCCTGAGAATATAGCCAATGAGATAATCAAGAAGGAAAAAGGGGCAGTTGCGGTTTAATTTTTTAACAACAAGAAATACACAAGTAAGTAAAAAAGATTATTTATATTATCTAATCTTTAAGAAAGGAAAACATAGATATGGCTAAAGAGAAATTTACAAGAAGCAAGGTACATATGAACAT
>JAQVJB010000135.1 GCA_028695395.1 Actinomycetota bacterium
AACAAGTGATTGATATAACGACAGGATCCACATTGCCTAGAATAGATTCTGAAGATGTATTAAATATTCTTGTCCCCATCCCCTCCCCAGAAATCCAAAAATATATCGGAGATAAAGTGCGAAGGGCGGAAGAATTACGGGAAGAAGCAAAGCGGCTTGAAAATGAGATAAACACTTTTTTCAATGAGAAGTTTAGTGATATTTATAATTCAATTGATGAATCTAAGGTATATCACTCAAAATTCACATGGAAGTCTGCTGAAAACATTAGAGATGTATTTAATGCCGAATATTTTACTTTGATAGGAGATAAATATGAGCAAGTAATAAGGGAGCAAAAAGGGGTATATCTAGATGATTTATTAAAGGATTGTTTTATGGGCAAATCGCCATCTCAATACGCAGATAAAGGTCCCAAAATATTAAAAGTTAAAAATCTTACCAATGGGGGATTGGATTGGTCTGATTCTGATCATGTAGATAAGGAATTCTATGTAAAAAATAAAAGATGCCATTTACAACATGGGGATGTTTTTATTATTCCTGCAGCACACCTGGCAAAATACATTGGAGAAAAAGTGGATGTTTATATACAAGGTATTGAAGGGATCAAATATCCTGATGCAATGGCATCTGGAAAGATTATTGTGATAAGGCCAAATTTTGATAAAGTGAATCCCATATATTTGTGTTTAGTTATGAGAGAAAAGTTCGTTTACCATCAGATTCAAAGACAAGTATCAGGTATAACTGCATCGTATTATCCTAAAGATGTCAGGCAATTATGTATACCTTTAATAGAACGGGAAAAACAAGATATGGTAGCCGATAAATATATTGAAATAATAAAATGCAAGGAACAAGCAAAACAATTAATCCAAGAAGCCAAACAGGATGTAGAAGACCTTATAGAAGGCGACTTTGAGATGTCTGAACTGAATAATAATTCCAGTACAGAGAGCAGGTGTTAAGATGCTTGATGTAAAGAATTTAATAAGAGATCTGAATGACCTCTATGACTACGGAGAAGTAAAATTCGACAGTTCCCTAACATATTTAATGGATATAAACTTTATCAAAAAAACTGAAGATAGATACCTTATTACAAATAAATGGATTGATTTTAGCGGCAAAGTAACCAGAGAAGATTTCATATCATCTCTGGCTTGTTGCTATCCACCTCTATTAGATTACCTTTTGTGGAAGGTCTATCAAGAAGCCTATGCAATTGGTCAGAGTGGAGATGGAGAGGCTCTATATGAATTCATAGACCATATTCCTAAATTTGCAGAGAAAATATTAGCAATTAGAGAGCAAAACTTTTCAGAAACTAATGAAATCAAAGCCTTTTATGGACCGATATTTAAAGGATATCCTCAGTATCGCACTATCCTTACTCGATTGCAGTTTATTCAGTTGGCAGAAGAGATAGAAGATACTGAGGTTGAAAGGATAGGTAAAACTCCAAATGATATATGGGTAAAGGAACGGAAAGTAAGTTCTAATATACATTTAGAAGTGTTGAAAGAGAAAAATCTATATGCACTAACGCCTTACAAATATGATGATTTTCAGGTGTCAGAAGAGATTAAGGAAATACTCTCCTATCCTTGGAGGACATTTATAGTAGTTTTAGGAATGGTTATTTCAGAATACAAGGCAGAGGGAATTAATGGCATATCCATTAGACCTAAAGATATAAAGAACCCTTATACGGAACAACTTTTAGAGGCTTTTATCTATGACCATAAGGGGAAAGAACATAAAATAGGAGATTTTAAAGAGTTTGTAAAACAGTTTTGTGATAGAAACAATATATATTTATTCCCTAATAAGGCTCCAGAAGTTGATGTTATATTGTTCCAACTAATGGATAACAAGCAATTTGCTTATAAAGACGGTGAATATGTTTTAAACTCCTCTTTTGATGATAGGCTCTACTCATCGGAAGGGATTATCATAAAAAACCGTGCTAGGAAATTTAAGAATATGCTAAAAGATTACATTGAGGAATTGAGGAAATCATTATGAGAATACATATTACTGCGGATAGGTTTTGGACTGATAATTCGTCCATTGAACGGTGGCCGGAGATATTATTAAGGCTACCGGAGAAAATGGAATCTAATAGCAAATATGATATAGCAAAAATATATTTGTCTTATCCCACTGATGACAAAGGCAGATTAGTGCGATCGGATGAATTCTATGGACTGTTTGGAGCCGAAAGGAAGCAAGAAAAGATTATTATTTCAGGTGCTAACTTTATTTCAAAAGGTAAAGAAGGATATTTTTTAACAGATGAGGCGTTGGAATTAAGAAATTGTTACCAAAGAGATGATGGTTGGGAAAAGCAATTAGCAAAGCAATTGTTAACCTATGCTATTAGAGTTAGGGCACTTGCCTTAGGAATTCTAAATAGCGACGGCATTTGCTTTCCAAAAAAGTTTTTAAATGAAAACAGAGAGGCCTATGTTGAAGTCGATGGCATAAGATATTTTCTTTTAAATCCTTCAACATCTGTACCGAATCTAAATAACTTTATGAAAAAGTATGGCAAAGAGTCATTAGGCCCTTATTGGAAAAAAGAATTGAATATTGGGGATGAAGAGGAAATCCAATTGGTGGGTACAACAAAAGAAACCCCTTCTTTATCACAGATAGGGACCTATTTAAAAATGCCATTGACTTTATTTAAATATTTAGGCTGGTTCAAAGAAAAAGGTGAAGGGCTCTTTCAATTTAATAAGGAAAAAGTAAAAGAAGATATAGGTGAAGATGTTTTTAACAGTCTATTATTGAATGGGTCATTAAAGGATACGGATATTTTAAAAGACTTAATATCAAAGCATGGAGATATTAGAGGATATTTTCCAGTAGAAATGGTGGGGAGTATTCTAAAGGAAAATATTGAACCCGAAACAAAGGAAAGTATTGATAAATGGATTGACCGTTATTTTATGCAAGGAATAGAAAGCGGCAAGTTTAGATTAATAGGTTATGAGCAAGGACAGCCAAGACATGGACGTGGACTATTGGGAGATAAGGAAAAACAGTTAATAAAATTAGAGTTTTAGGAGGAATGATTTTATGAGTACATGGTCCATTAATGGAACCAGTGAGTTCCCACTTACTCAACCAATGGTAGGACAAAAAGAATTTTACAATATTTTCAAATCATTCATTGGAACGGTAAAGGATGCAGGAATGGCTACTATATTTCCGGTGATTGGTAAATGGGGTATAGGTAAGTCAAGGATTGGTTTTGAAGTTATTTCAGAGGCAATTGGCATAGATAAGGGTTGGATTATATCAGAGGACGGAGAGACGAAAAAAGTAAGAGTACTAAAGGAAAACTTTGAAGACGGTATTTTACCGATTTATATCCGTTACTCGCAAATGCTCCATCAGGACTTAACCAGTGATAACTGGGTTGCGTATGGAACTTATACAGCCTTATCTTATTTAGCACAAGAACCTGATAGCAGTATGCAGGGGAGGGTAATGGAGGAATTACAAAATGCCCTGTTACCTTTTGGATTTAAAAAAGAGAAACTAAAAA
>JAQVJB010000136.1 GCA_028695395.1 Actinomycetota bacterium
GACTTTTTTGCCAGCAATTTTGGCATCTGTTATTGCAGCAATCTGCGGTATTACTGATATTTCAATTATTTCAGCAAAAAATATAAGAACAAGAAAAATCACAAGAAGTATCACAGGGATTATTCTTGCAATTATAAGTATGGCTTCATTTACTCTTATACTGCTTTATTTGCAGCCCGTACTTAATTTTCTTGCAGGACTTTTCTTATTATCATCAGGAAAATATTAAATTAACTTTCATAATCTCCCGGTTTTATTTCATTACCATACTTATCCCTGGCAGCTTTTATTTTTTCAATGGCACTGTCCCAGTAATCAAATATCTCTTTTGGTGTCCCGGGATCCATCTTGCCATAATAAGCTTTGGTTCTCTCAAGTTTTTCTATCCATTTTGTGCATCGGAAAGTAAACAGGTATATATAATCCTCTTTTGAGAAATCCTCATCAAGATATTTATTAAATAATGCAGCAAGGTCTTCATATTTGGGAATCATCCCAGTAGGAGTATCATAAGCATCATATTCTCCGTGAATCCTTCCCTCTGCCCAGTGAAGCCACACTTTTTTTGCAAGCTTGCTGGTAACGAAATTACCCTCGGAATCACGCATAAAATAATTATTGCTGAAAATTTTTGGGGTATCTTTTACGCTTTCGCCAAACTTTATATTATTAATTGTATATTCGCCAAGAGGATAGGAAACAAAATCCATATTCGCCATCGGACTTGCAGTTCTTACCCCTTCCTTTCCTATTGTCGCACTTGTTGTTTCTGATTCAAGAGTTGCTGCTTTAAGCAATATTCCGTCTTTCCAGTTTGGAGATTCTTCAACAGGAACAGTTGTATCGCTGTCTCTGCCGCCATAAAGGATTCCTTCAACCTTTACACCGTTCTTTGCCTCAAAACCTTCTCTATCAATATTTTCAAGATAGTCAAGGCGCATTGTGTAGCGAGCATTGCCATGGGCAACCCCGACAGTTTTACCATCAGCATCTTTAATGCCTTTTTGCCATTGCCCATAATGATTTAGCCCCTCTTCCGGAGCATCAACACCCATTCCAAGCCAGTAAGGCTTTCTGTCAGGACCCATTAAAACATTTGAAAATATAATTTCCTGATCTTTCATAAGATTTTCAAAAATAACCGGGTCGTCCTTGGCATTCACATCCTGAATGATACCAAATATTCCAAACTCTACATTAACTGCCCGGAATTCCCCATCTATATTCCTGAAATATGCGATGTCGTCCCCTACAATCTGTTCGCCAGGTATCATTGCGGTAGAAGTTTTGCCGCAAGCCGAAGGATATGCCCCGCAGAAATATGTCTTTCTGTTCTTTTCCTTGTCAACAGCGGCCATTACAAACATGTGCTCGCATAACCAACCTTCTTCTCCTGATTTCTTAATTGCAAGGCGCATGGAGTGTTTCTTCAAACCTATAGAATTACCTGCATACTGGTTGTTCATTGAATAAACAATATTATTCTGCGTATCCATATAAATTCTTCTTTTATCCAGATTAACTGTATTTCCTCTTTCATCAAGCTTTCCGGCTGAATGGATAAATCTGAAAATCTCATCTTTCTCAGATTCTTTTAACTTTAAGAAATGATTGTATGCAGAACGGTATAAAATAAACTCCGAATGTGCTACATACCAGCTGTCTGTAAACTGTATGCACGGGATAGTAAATGGACTTTCTGTAGGGCCTTCTGAAAAGAACTGAACGACTGCAGGCTTGCCTTCCATAATATTCTTGGATATTTCCATTATTTCATTATAACCCTGTTCATATTCAACGGCATTCATTGTTTCCATGCTCTTAAGGTTTTCCTTATAAACCAGGAAACGTGTATTCTTCTTGTCTCTTCCCTGATCGCGATAAGAATCCCAGTGAATGGTTTGTTTTGACAGATACAGATTTTGCTCTTCACCAAGGGCTAGTGCCTGATCACGCACATATTGGATGTCTGCTTCACTGTCATTACAAACATATACTGATGCCGGATTGCAGTGTTCAATAAATAACCCTATAAATTCCATAACTTTATTGTTTTTGAGAGCAGCAAGTTTTTCATAGCTTTCGCTGCTCATGCGAGATTTAATTATTGAATCATATTTTGTATTCATACTTTCCCCTTTACATTTAATGTGTATCCTTTTCAAAACAGAATACACGGTAAGATTTTATGGATATGTTTTATAATATTGAGAAATTATTATTGACAAACACTGGTATTATTTTATTGGCTATCTTGTTTCATGTCAACGGAAAGCAATGCATCCCAGCACATGATATATATAAAAAAAATTATTTTAAATTATTTTTAAGAATAAAATAATTTAAAAAATTGGTCTTGCATTAGCACTTATAAATATAATTAATATAAAATATAATAATAGGAAATGAATCTTGCTTTACTTTCTATAAAGTAAAGCAGTAGTACAAATCAGAGGGGAAATAAAATATGAAACCATATATAATCGTAATTATTATTATTGTTATTATCGGAGTGATTCTGGGAGTTATTTTTTTAAAAAGAAATGATAACCCAAAAGAAGAAAGCAGGGATGAAATGATAAATATTATTCCGGATTATAAAAACAGCAGATATAAAGAAATTTATCTTGCAGGTGGTTGCTTCTGGGGCATCCAGGCATTTTTTGACAGAATGATAGGAATTGAATATACGAATGTGGGTTATGCAAATGGAAATAGTGATGCAACAGACTATAATTCCATAAAAGAAACAGGCCATGCAGAAACTGTTTATGTAGTTTATGACCCTGAGGTGATAATGCTAAGAGAACTTTTGCAATATTATTATGAAATAATCGAACCCACAAGCTTAAACAGGCAGGGAAATGATCAGGGAACTCAATACAGAACAGGGGTTTATTATGTAGATGAGGAAGATAAAACAGTTATTGAAGAAGTCACTGCAAATGAACAACTTAAATACAAAGAAAATATTGTTACGGAAATCCAGCCTCTCAAAAATTATATTCTTGCTGAGGACTATCACCAGAATTATCTTGATAATAACCCCACAGGCTACTGCCATACTGATTTAAGTAAAATACCAAAAGAAAAACCAAAGGTTTATGCTTATGATTATCCCAAACCTTCCATTGATGAAATAAAAAAGAAATTAACTGATTTACAGTTCAGAATTACACAGGAAAATGCTACCGAGCATGCTTTTGAAAATCAGTACTGGAACAATAAAGAAAAAGGGCTTTATGTTGATATAGTTACAGGTGAACCTTTATTTTTATCAACAGATAAATTTGACTCAGGAACAGGCTGGCCATCTTTTACAAGGCCTATACAGTGGGACGTTGTAAGCTATATCCCAGATTCATCAGCCGGAATGAAAAGAATAGAGGTCAGAAGCAGGAGTGGAAACAGCCACCTTGGGCATTTATTTGAGGATGGACCAGCTGCAGAGGGAGGACTACGTTATTGCATGAACAGCGGCGCATTGGATTTTATAAGAGTCGATGAACTTGCAAAAAGAGGATATGAAAAATTTGTAGTTTTGTT
>JAQVJB010000039.1 GCA_028695395.1 Actinomycetota bacterium
CATGAATATGCCTCCCGGCGCTCCGGAACCATAGCTTATCATTGTAAATAAGAATTTAACAGCCAGCAGAATTAAAAGAAACTTCCATGAAAATGTATTTTGATTAAGCAAATCTACTATTTTGTGTCCGCCTCCCAGAGCCTGGGGGATTAATGTCGCTATCAATCCTACCAAAAGAAAAGGTGCTAACGGGCGGAAGATGACAGAAAGCCATTTATATTTTGTATATAAATCTTTTATTTTCAGTAATGAGATATTAAAGAAAGCTCCGAAAAGACCTATGACTATGCCAAGCATTATTATATATCCATAAGAACTCAGCGGCAGTACTGCTACATTTTTAATATTAAAAATAGGATTCATCCCGAAAAATTCCATCGATATGAAATCTGCTGCTATTGATGCAGATATTGCTGAAAGAAGAACTAGCGACGAGAAATTTTTATGGACTTCTTCAAGTGCAAAAATTACTCCGGACAGGGGAGCGTTAAAAGCTGCAGCAAGCCCGGCGCTTGCACCGCTTGTAACAAGAAAATTTTCATTTACCCTGGCTTTTTTAAAAATGCGGCTATATCCCAGCCCTACTGAAGCTCCGATTTGGACGGATGGACCTTCCCTTCCCATTGACAGACCGGAAGAAATAGTAATTATTGTCCCTATAAATTTTGAAATAAGGACTCTCCACCAGCTCATATTCATTTTTTTTAATAGAAATCCTTCTACCTGGGGGATACCGCTCCCTCTTATCTGCGGCTCCTTTTTAATCAGGTATCCAGTGATAAATGCAAGTGCTATCAATCCGAGAATAAGCAGAGGCAAATACCTTAAGTTGGAAGCAGCATAAGAATATATTTTCTGAGTAAATGTCTCGCCTTTAAGGATGAGATATCTGAAAAGGACGATTATCAGGCCTGTAAACGCTCCTACGATTACGCCATCAAAAATAAGGGTAAATCTTAATCTTGACCAATTTTTAAAGGTGCTTAATATATCATTCTTTTCTGTCATTTACTGATTAAGTGCGGAATTGTTGATTATTTAAATTTTTGGGTGCCAAATTATACGTCCCCCTGGTTTCTCATGTAAACATTATTGCAGGGAAATGGTATTTCTATCCCGAGTTCATCAAACCTGTCTTTTATTCTTTTTCTTAACTGTCTTTCAATCAGCCACTGATTTGATGATTTTACTTTACAGATGATTTTAAAAATCACTGCATAGTCTCCAAGCTCATCGACGCCGTCGCCAAGTATCTCCGGTTTTTCGATTATAAGTTTTTTATATTCTTTTTCATTTACAAAATCATTCAATATGTTTTTTAACTCAGCAATTACCCTGTCTGTATTTTCTTTATAGGCTACTCCTATGGAGACAACTGCTCTTGACCATTCCTGTGTCATATTGCTTAAAACTTTTATTTCCGAATTCGGAATATAATGTATGACACCGTCAAGACTTCTTATAGCGGTAGTCCTTAGGGAGAATTTTTCAACTATGCCTGATACGTCTCCTACTTCAATAATGTCGTTTATCTGGTACCACTGTTCGAAAAGGATAAATGAACCGTTTATAAGGTCTTTGACAAGGCTCTGTGCTCCGAGTCCGATTACTATGCTTGCTATACCGGCTCCAGTTATTATCGGTATTATGCTTATTCCGCACTGGTCAGCTATTATAAGGAGTCCGGCAAAAATGACAATTACTACGACTATGTTTGAGAGAACGCTGCTGAAAGTATAAGACCTTTTCTTAATCTCCATTTTTTCGGAGCTTATTTTTTTATCTAAAGTCCTTTTTATTTTTTTTGAAATAACCTTGATCAATAAAACTACAATTACTACCACTGCTGCTACAATAACTATATTCAGCCAGTTGCTCTTAAGGCTTTCCACTATCCTTTGAGAATCAAAAGAAGCGGAAACAGTTTCTTCCTGCATTATGTCCTCCTGTATGGAATATGGTTTTTCTAAAAAATCAGTGCTTTTAATTCTTTTATCCGGCAATTGCCGCTTAAAAGCAATTCTATGATTCGGCGTTTAAGCCTGATGAAGAATTATTTTGCAGAAAATTAGTATCAAGCCTGTAAATAAACCATTCATCTTTTTTCTTAGCTCCTAATTTTTCATAAAATCTTATAGAGGGTTTATTCCATTTTAAGACCGTCCACTCGATAGAGGCACAATCTTTCCGGATTGCAATTTCTGCAATAAAATTAAAAATTGCTTTTCCTATTCCATTTCCTCTTAAATGTTCATTAACAAATAAATCTTCTATATAAATTCCAGGCTTCCCAATAAAAGTTGAAAAATTATAATAAAATATAGCAAATCCGGCAGGCATGCCATCCTGTTCTGCAATGAGTGCTTCCGCTATTTTTTTTTCAAAAATATTCTTTCTGATATCCTCTGCTGTTGCGATAACCGATTCAAGCCTTTTTTCATAAACTGCGAGTTTTTTAATAAAATCCAATAAGACTTCTGCGTCTTTTTCTTCAGCAAATCTAATTCTTAGGTTTTTATAAGTTTTTTTATTTAACAATTTTTTTATTTACCTTTTGCCTTCTCAGATTCAATTTTTATTCTTGCTTCCCTGAAAAAGTTTTCAGCAAATCCAGTCGTATAAGTCCTTTCTTCAAAAGTTTTCTTTTCAAGGGCATCTAAGAACCCTTTAAACTGCTCAAAATAAGAACCATAAATATGGTAGCTGTCTGCAATATCGGCATATCTTCCTACTTTTACTTCCTTTCCAAGTTTTTCAGAGATTGTTTCTGCTATTTCTTTCTGAAGGTCGGTAAGTGCGAATATATTCATAAAAGCAGCCTTATAAGCATCTCTTGACCTCCAGTGCGTATTCATATTAAGAGTCAGGCCTTTTTTAGGGTCATCCAGAATCCTTAGCCAGATTCTTTGAAGACATGGCGGTTCATGATGCTTTATATCCAGCTCGGGATCCCATGTAATTGCTTGTGCTCTTCTGGTGTAAGGACAGCAAAGAAGATTTTCAATAGTAATGGATACCTGATTCAAATATCCCTGTGCCGTTTTATAGTTAAAAAGTCTGTCGTGGTAGCTGTAAGACCATCCATGCTTTCCTATCCAATGATCATGAATGCCAAGAACGACTTCCTGTCTGTATATTTCCAATTCATCCAGACCTGTAGGCAATGCTCTATGGATTCTGGGTTCAGACATTGGTTCATTTATTACCATAATCATCGTGGAATCTTTGCTTGGGGGGTCTTTTGGCCTGTCATATTGAGTCTTTATCTCAGTGCCTTTATCCCATAATTCTTTTAAAGACTTCTCCCAGACCTCTGGAAGATTATTGCCTTCAACTTTTAAAACAGGAATATCGCCTTTACTTGAAGATAATATTGAATTTTTATTCATGTCTTTCATTAGATGTCTCCAAACACTCTTTCTGGAATAAAAAGAATGATAATTTCAAAAATATTTTATAATAAAATTAACATTTTTTCTTAATAATGCCAAAGCTATATACAATTTTTTTTAGTTTTTGTTATTTCCAGATAATAAGAAAATACCAGATTATTGAAAAAGCTGTAGAAAAATTAATATCAGTATCTGCCGATTTCTATCATGTTTTTTGAGATTCCATAAAGAAGGTCCCCGGTTCTTTCGAAATGAAGAAGTATATCGGAAAATATGACTCCGGAAACAGGCATGCATTCGCCTTTTTGAAGCCGGAATATATGGTTTAATCTTGCGTTTTTAACAATTGCATCTATATCGCTTTCTATTTGTTCACAAAGTGCCAGGTCTTCAAACTGGCCATTTTCCATTCCGGAGATAAGGATGTCGAACATTTCATTTACTTTGCTTGAAAGCTCCTCAAGCTCGGCTACTTCGACTTTGGTGAACTTGGTCCTGTTTTCATCTTTAAGTATCATTAGATTAAGCAGGCTTTCTGCATGGTCCCCGGTTCTTTCGGTATCATAGGCAACATGCATAAGATTAGTCAGCTTATTTGAAAGTTTCAATGTAAGAGACTGCCTGGAAAGCTGTGTGAGATACCTGATTATGTCTTCTGTAACGCTATCTACAGCTGCTTCCCGGTCAAGAACTTTCTTTTCAAGAATCGTGTCTTTGCTTTTCAATCTCTGAAAAGAAAGGGTGTCCATCATCTGGACAATCTTTGTCAGCCTCAGCAGCTCTTTCTTCGCCTGCTCCAAAGCAACTGAAGGAGTTTTTATCAGTCTGTTATCAAGGTATATGGCATTTTTATGTTCAACAATATCTTTTCCGGGATAAAGCTTTAATACAAGTTTTTCAAATAAGCCTATCATCGGGAATAATACTGCTGTTGTTACTATATTGAATAAGGTGTGTATGTTTGCAATCTGCCTGGGTACGCTTGAGCCCATATAACGGGCGACGATAGGTTCAAGCCTGAATCCATAGAATAAGGTTAAAAATATTATAGTTCCGAATATATTGAATAAAAGGTGAGAGAAAGCTGTCCTCTTGGCGGTAACAGTCGTTCCTATGCTTGAAAGAAGAGCTGTCGTGCATGTCCCGATATTGTCACCGAAAAGTATAGGGATTGCTGCATCAATGCTGATAAGTCCCTGTGAAGCAAGGGCAATAAGGATGCCTATAGTTGCAGAGCTGCTTTGCAATAGTGAAGTAAGCAAAAGTCCTGCAAGCACTCCCAAAAAAGGATTTCTGCTGAATATAAGCAGGAAATTCTTAAAGGAATCATTATCTTTAAGAGGGTCAAGAGATTGCTTCATAAGGCCCATTCCCAGGAAAAGAAGACCAAGGCCTATTACTGCCATTCCTATATTTTTATATCGCCTTCTCTTGCTGGTAAAAAACAAGAGAAATCCTATTATAAGCAGAGGATAAGTAAGTAAATCAATAATGTTTAGGGAAACTATCTGGGCAGTTATGGTCGTACCGATATTTGCACCCATAATGATGCCTATTGCAGTTTTCAGGTTAATAAGGCCTGCATTTACAAATCCGACAGTCATAACGGAAGTAGCGCTGCTGCTTTGAATTATCATGGTTGTTGCAACACCGACAAGTGCTGAAGCCCATGGCCTTCTTGAGAGAACTCCAATTATGGATTTGATGTTATTAGAGGTTATCTTCTGGAGGCTATCGCTTAAAGTGTTTATTCCGAATATAAAAAGCGCAAGTCCGCCTATTACCTGTAATATAAGTTTGTAATACATATAACTTAAAGCTTAATCTATAAAATTATCTTCAAATATTCCTGTTTTTCCCAATACTTCATTAACGCTTATGCCTCTTCTGGACAGGTATCTTCTGACCTGAGAGTCGTTGGTCAATCTCAAAGTGTTATAATTCTCCTCTGAATCATCCTGCCAAACTCTTCTATTAAATAAAAAATTAATAGAATTTTCAATTTCTTCCCAATTTTCTTTTGAAATTTCTCTTAAAAATATTTCTTTTTTTTCGTTCTCATCGTAAATCTCAAGTATGGCAGCAATGGCATCTTTAAGTATCCCCGACCATGCTTTGAAAGCTCCTGAAAGATAAATGCGTTCAGAAATCTTATGCTCGTCATCTTTATCATCCGGGTTCCATACATCATCCAGAGAATATCTTGCAATCAGGTTAAGAAATTTTATTATATTCCGTCTTTCAATTTCCCTTAGCCTGTCAGAATCTTCAATATCAATATCCAGTGGAGGAGTAGCGATGAACTTTTTAAAAACAGCCTGTTTCAGCCTGTTTATTGTAAGCGGGCTTTTAAGGCTTTTATTATAATCTGAAATATAATTGACCATTAAATTTTTTTTATCTTCTATTATGCTGTCATATATATTGCTCTCAATCATATTGACAGCCTGGCCTTTTTTCCTGCCCTTTTTAACAAGGAACTGTACAAAGCCTTCTTCGGATTTAAATCCTTTTTCTTCCATGTATTCCTTCCACTCTTCTTCAAAAATGCTTGCCCATTTGTTTATCAGGATGGAAGTAAAAAACGGCATCTGCCTTAATTTATCATGTGCAATCAGGTTTGTTTCCTTGAGGCTTTTTATATCAGGTTCAAGATATACTTTGCAATCAAGCGCATCTCTGCCTGCCCATACCTGCGCAGCTGCTTTATGCTGTCCGTCAAAAAGATAAATGTCATTAGCTGTGAGACGGCATACCGAAGGAGTAAGCTGGCTGTTTACCAGAAGATGCCTGTAAAGATCCCAAAGCCTGTTTATCTCTAATGGCCTGGGCTGCAGTTTTTCATCATTGTTTATATATTCGATAGGGATAGAAGCATAAAAATATTTAAAGCCTGTTGAAGGACAATTCAGCAGATTAGAAATTATTCTTCTTTTATCTTCAAAAATTATCTCTACTGTATTAAGTTTTTCATCTGCCTTGATATTTATTTTTTTATTTGAATTATCTTTATTTGCTTTTAGCTTTAGTACATCATTCAATTTTCTTAAACTGGATTTTTTGAAGAAATCATCCATTTCTTTTTTTGCAAAGTATTCCTTAATGGAGAGATTCCCAATTTCTTTATGATGTTTTTTGCATACGACTGTAAAATTACTTATGTCTAATTTATTTGATTGAACAGGTATTATATTATGATATTCAATATCATTTTTATTTGAAATAACCTTTTTATCTATATAGCAACAGATATTATTATTATCAATTCTGCTTGCCTGGTTTATTTTTTTCTTTTGTCCAGATGTAATTTCTGGATGTAAACTCATTTATCACCTCCGGGATAAAACTAAAAATTATGTCATTCCCAGACGCTTTTTAATATTATCAATCAAATCAATCGATACCGGATTAACTTCATAAAGAATAGCCAGATAAAGGCTAGTCCATATTGCAAGAAATAAGCCTTTGAAAGCTATTACAAGTTCATTATCGCCCCATAGGTCTACTTCTTCATATTTAATATGTTTTTCTAGGAATATGCCCTTTAATATCTCTAGTCTTCTAAGCATATTTTCGCTTGTATTGCTATCTTTAATTAAAAGTACTATAAATTTTTTCCTTAATTCCTGGTCCATCTCCCATGCTTCTATCTCATCATGGTTGATTTCGGGAATCCTATTGAAATGTGCAAACATTTTGCTTGTTGCGCATATCTCTGTTTTAAATCTGTAGCTTATGACAGCTGTTATTTTATTACATCCGTAGACAACGTGGATATTATTATAAAGAATAATACCAAGTTTTTTTGCAATATTATCATTAATCTTTATTAAAGGTAACAGTTCTTTGGTAAATGAAAGGAGCTCATTTTCAATATCCGACCAGGTATCGGAAAGCGGCCCGTTTTTTTGGAACCCTTTTACGCTTAAAAGATCAGCGCTTGCAAGTATTCCGGTCAGAAAAACATAGGCATAGCCTATAGACATTCTCGGAAGCAATTTCTCGGAGTATTCTATAATTGTGACAAGCTCATTATCTGAAAACCTTTCTTTGAGCTTGCCGCCGGTTGTGATTGCATATACTTTTATTCCTTTTTGCGCAACTGCATCTATTGCATTAAGTATCTCTCTTGTATTTCCGCTATGCGAAATAGCTATAACCAGAGTTTCATTGCTTATCCACGTAGGCAGGTCTTTTGAAGCTGATATTGACACAGGCACTCTTATATTATTTGAACTTACAGATTCAATCAGCCTGTAAGCAGTTGTTGCCGGATTGCCAACTCCAAGTATAAGTATGTTTTTGTATTCATTTTCAAAATCAAAAGTGATATTTCTTATGATTTTTTCAGCTTTTTTAAATTGCCTGGGGAAGTCATCTAGAATTCTTATAAGCTCATCAGTGCCATGAGAATATATGAATTTTTCATTATTTAATCTGTCAAATACCAATATTACCCCCCGAAGTTTTTAAAAGTATAATATAAAAATTTTCAACTTTTTTCACTATTTATTGCAGATATTATGATTTTTTTTCATAAGTAAATTTTAAAGTATTATTCGAAATTAATAAAATCATTTAAAAATAATTTTAAAAAAAATTAATATTTATATATTTTTTTAAATTAAGGCCTTATTGATATATAATGAATTTTTAATTTTTTATTAATTTTTTTTATTTTTTTTATGGAAAATCAGGATTTTAATGATAAAAAAATAAGTTCTTTTTTTAAAAGTAAATGGAACTCCTTTATTTCTTCATTAAGCAGCCTAGGTTCTCTTGAAAATAGTTACGGAAGTAATTATTGGGAAACCGGGCATATAAGGTTTTTTAAAAAATTAAAAATAAAAAGAATAAATATTTCAGCCGTAAGCACCTTTATTGTTTTTTTAATAATATACCTATCTCTCTGTGTTGTTTTCAAACCTTGGGATATTTTCAGCACCACTACAACTGCTGGCGGGGACACGGGGACTCATCATTACGGAGCAAAATTTCTTCTGGACAACCTTCTTCCCCAATTCAGGGTGACAGGCTGGTCAAACGGCTGGTTTGCAGGTATGCCTATCATACATTTCTATTTTACTTTTCCTTATCTTTTAATTGCTCTTCTAGCTAAGATAGTTACTTATAATATTGCATTTAAAATAGTTACCGTACTTGGTTCTTTTATTCTTCCTGCATGCGTCTACTGGATGATGAGATGGTTCAGGTTTAAATATCCCTATCCTTTGCTTGCCGCAATGGGCTCAACCCTGTTTTTATTTATGGAAAGTTTTTCAATTTACGGCGGTAATTTTTTAAGCACGCTTGCAGGGGAGTTCGGTTATTCCCTTAGTTTTGCACTTTGCTTTTTATTTCTAGGTACAATGCATCTTGCGTTTGAAAAAGGGGCTAAGATTAACTGGTTGTTTGTTTTGAATTGTTTTATATTAATGGCGCTTGCGCTTTCCCATGTTCTTACAACCGTATGTCTTCTTGCAATGATTCCCTGGCTTCTTCTTGAAAACTCAAGCAAAAGAAATTTATTTTATACCATTTCTGTTCTTGTGCTTGCTTTCTTCCTTACGGCTTTCTGGAGCGTTCCGTTTGCACTGAAGCTTAAATATACTCCCAATATGGGCTGGGATAACCTTAAAGGTTTTAAAGCCCTTGCTCCTTTTGAAATCATGGCTGTGGTAGTGCTGGCCGTAATAGGAATTATCTTTTACATAATGATAATAAGCAGAAGGGATGATAAAAGGCTTATTGTATTTTCTATTTCATACCTTCTTTTAAATTTTGCATTTTTTATTCCGAGCGGTGGAAGAATATGGAATGCAAGACTGCTTCCTTTTATATATATCAATGCCTTCTTTCTTGCGTGCTATATGATATATCTGCTTTTCGGATTTTTAATGTCATGGTTATCAGGCAAAAAAGCTATTGCCCGCAAAGTTACTGTTCTTCTTTTTATGCCATTGCTTGCTTTTACTTTATTTGCTTCGGTGATTGCAACAAAACCAAAAGCTGCAGGATGGGCAGCATATAACTATACGGGATATGAGACAAAACCCCACTGGGATACTTATATGAAGATGATGGATTATATAAAATCCAAACCTGAGGGGAGATGGATGATTGAGCAGGACCATGACAATCTCAATAAGCTGGGCACTACCCGGGCATTTGAGCTTATACCGTTCTGGACAGACAGTTCGACGATGGAGGGCCTACTGGTTGAAGGAGCTTTTACTTCTCCTTTTCATTTTTCCAACCAGGCATTACTTTCAAAAAAACCAAGCAATGCTATTCCCGGCCTTGACCAGCCTTCAAGGAATGTGAAAATAGGTGTCAATAATTTAAAAATGATGAATATAAGATATATGATAGCCAGTTCCGATGAAGTAAAAAAGGAACTTGATGAAAATCCTGATGCCGATTTTCTTACAAGTTTTGATGTATTTAATTTTTATGAGATTAATACATCAGGTAAATATATTGAAATTTTAAAATACGAGCCTTTAAGGATTAAAACAAGCGAGTGGTACGACTCTATTCTCCCCTGGTTTAATTATGATGATTCAGACAGAGCCTTTATCATCTGGGACCAGGGCGAAGAGGAGATAGGACAGTTTGAAGAAATAACTGCCGAACAGGTCAATAGTCTTGAAAAACATGTTTTAAATTATCAGGGAGAAGTTATAAAGGAAAAAATCGAAAATGAGAAGATAACATTTGAGACAACCGCCATAGGCGTTCCTCATCTGATTAAAATATCTTATTTTCCAAACTGGGAAGCGATAGGGGCGGAAGGTCCTTTTGCAATATCGCCCTCATTTATGATGGTGATACCGACACAGAATAAAGTGACACTTTATTACGGTTCGACAAATATAGATATAATTTCAAGAACTATTACCCAGACGACCTGGGCATTTCTATTAGTTGTGCTTATCACTGAAAGAATCATTTATTTAAGAAATAAAAGAAAAAATAAAAAATAATCAGCATCCGGTGGATTTTTGGTTTTCTATGCTTATGTTTTTTAATTAATAATCAATATGGATTTTGCCAGCAAATATAAATAGTATCCTCAATTTGCTAATATCTGAAGTTATTATCGTATGTTCTGCCATTTTTGGAATAAAGAGGAAATCTCCCTTTTCCGCATCATTGATTTTACCGTTAATATCGATTTGTCCTTTTCCGCTCAGGACATACAATGCTTCGTCCACTTCATGCGCATGAGTAAGGGATCTGATATTTTTATCAAACTCTACAACGCCTAGACTGAGGTTTTCTGATTTGATATGTCCCTGAAGCCCGAAAGCAAATCTTACCCACCTGTCATCAAAATATTTTTTCTGGATCTGTTTTTCATTAAATTTATAATTTTCCATAAAACTCCCAAAATATTTTTTAATTTAATGCTATAATTATTATTATTTTATAAATAAATACAAATATGAACTTAAAAATCAGAAAATTTTTTTTATTTCCATTACTTTACTATATTTTTATCGCAGTATTGATTTTTGTCTTTTTTTCCACAGCTCTTGCTTTTGATATTTATGCAGAAACTTCAGGGAGCGGATTTTTAAAGCCTGTTTCAAGCATATATTCCACTGGCTCAGATTCTTATCTTAATGGAGCAAATGATGTATTTGTGAGCGGAAACTATGCTTATATTTCTGCAATGGCAGATAACTCAATGACGATAATAAATGTTTCAGATCCAAAAAATCCCGTATTTGAATCAAGCATTAAAGGAATGGGTGCGCCTAATTATCTTGGCGGCATTTCAAAGCTTTTTGTAGTCAATCATTTTTGTTTTGCTGCTTGCAGCAGGGATAATTCATTTGTAGTCATAGATTGCAATGATACAAAAAATCCTGAAGTGGTAGCGACTATTACTGGTTCGGGTGCTCCTAATTATCTTGGCGGGGCAAGAGATGTTTTTATTAAAGATAACCGGGCTTATGTAGTTTCTGCTGAAGATGATTCGCTTGTAATAATTGACGTAACTTATCCGAGAAATCCCAAGATACTGGGTTTGGCGCAAGGGATGGGCAAAGGAAGCTACCTTGGAGGGGCAAGCGGGATATATGTAACTGAAGGACATGCATTTGTAGCCAGTGAAAGGGATAATGCCATCGCGTGTTATGATGTAAGAAATCCGGCACAACCGGAGCTTTCCGGTTTTGTAGAGGGCTCGGGTGCGCCTAATTATCTTGGAGGAGCAAAGAGTATTTTTATAAAAGATAATATTGGTTATGTCGCTTCTTCAAAAGACAATACGCTTGCAGTAATAAATACCAAAGATAAAAAAAATATAAAAGTCGAATATTCCATAACAAGCAGCAGTATAGACAATTATCTTAAGCTTCCGCAGGCTGTTTTTGTAAGGGAAAAATTTGTATTTGTCATAAGCCAGGAAAGTAATTCACTTGCTGTTTTTGATATAAGCAATCCTTCCCAGCCAAGACTTACTGCTTCGCTAAGCGGGGAAGGGAACCCTAATTATCTAGGAAAACCTGCCGGTCTTTTCGTTCTTGGCAAATATATTTTTGTCACAACAATCGGAGATGATTCTCTTTCCATTTTTGAAACGAACATAGGCATAAAGACTATTACAGATAGCGAGGTTTCAAGCCTGAGAAAATGGCTCAGGATTCATAACCCATACTCAATCTGATGAAGATGCACCCTATCCCCGGAGGGATAGGGCTAGCTATTATCAATCATTCATTAAAAAAGCTGAATGGAACTTATTGTATTATTTCAAACTCTCCAAAGATATCGGGATGCATTGCTTTTGACAGCATCTTAAGACCTTTGATTACATTCTGGTTAGGTCTTGAAATAGGATTATCGGGAATAATATATACTTTCTTGTTTATTACAGCGTTTATTGAAGAGAACCTGGAGTCATTTAAAATCACTGATGCGTCAGCTGCAAGAGAAACAGGCGCGATTATAATATCCGGATTGTTTTCTATAAGCTTCTCAATGCTATATTCCGGCCAGTCGTTTAATCCGTCCTCAGCGACAATGTTTACACCTCCGGCAATTTCTATCAGTTCGCTTATAAAAGTGTTTTTACCTGCGCTCATTATAGGATCGTTCCAGACCATATAAAATACTTTTGGCCTATCTTCTTTACTTATATCTTTAAGTTTTGCCTCTATTTCGCTTATCCCTGATTTTAAATTATTACTTAATTCTTTTCCTTCTTCCTCCATTCCGACAATTTTTCCCATATTTTCTAATTCAGTGTATGCAGCCTGAAGACTTGTAGAGTTTGTAAGGTATACCTGGTATCCAAGGTCATAAAGTTTTTTGTAATCTTCATTAAGGCCGAAACCTACAACAATTACCATGTCCGGATCAAGCTTTGTAACCATTTCGAAGTTAATGCCGTTAGCATCACCGGCACCCTTGAAACCCTCTGCCAGAGGATCTTGCATCTGAACTGACCAGTTATCCACTTCAACTATTTTGTCCATAGCACCCAGGCCTTCAAAAATCTCCAGGACACTCGGGGTAAGCACTATAATTTTCTCTGCTGCCTTCTCAAGTGTTAAGATATTGCCCATTCCGTCAGTTACTATTATTTCTTCATTTTTATTTTCAGGTTCGCTATTTTCTTTATTTGTTTCAATAGCTGAAGTCCCTGTTTCTTTTTCAGTAACAGAAGTATTTTCCTGAGCATTGCCTGATTGTGCTGTATCCGATATAGACGTTTTACATCCTGCAAAAAGCAAGAAAGAAGCCAGAATTATAATAATAATGATGCCTATAATCGGCTTAGAAAGCTTTTTCAAATTTTTCCTCCTTAAACTTATTCTTTTTTTATTTGCGTTTTTATTTAAATTTATGGCCATAAAAAAACCCGAGGCTGCACCCCGGGTAATATCTTTTTGAAAACAAAAAAATTACACTCTTTTATCCGAAGAGCAGTAACTTAAATAAGATTGATTACAGGTCTCCTGGCTTCCGGGACTTTACTTTTCACCTTCCCGACCAATACAAGTCAGTGGCATATTGAAAAGCACACACCCGGTAACAGTGGCGGTACCGCTCCAGATTTTAACTGGATTCCCTTTGTAAGCAAAATTAAGTTATTAAATTATCAAAGAATCATATAATTTCCTAAAAATATAGCACAATGATTTTAAAAAGCAATCGGTTTAACTTAAATTATCACCTGTATTGATGTAGCAAATATTATCCATATTGAAAAAGAATCAAAATTATTATATGTTCTTATCTTAAATCTGAATTATTATTTTGTTTTTACAAAGCTTTTTTAAAGAAAGTAAGAAATATTTATTTTAAGAGGGGAATTGTAATGAGATTTATAGATTATAAGTGTAATGATTGTAATGAAATAAATGAGTATTATATAAACAGCGAAGACGATGGCAAGCTTAATTGCCCTAAATGCGGCAGCAGTAATCTAACAAGAGTTTTTGCAGCTGTCCAGTGCAAATGCCAGTCAGGCAGTAGTGAAGGTGGCGGAAGCTACTCTTCGGGAAAAAGCTGCTCAGGCTCATGTTCAGGCTGTTCCGGTTGCTCCTGAACAGTACCGGGACAATAAGATAAAATTAAATATATATAACTTTTAAAAGTACTAGAAAGAATTAGATTATGAAAATTCCTTTGGATTGTATCCCGTGCCAGATAAGGCATTTTATTAATTCAGCAAGAATGTTTACTGATGATGAAGCTGTAATTTCAAATGTTTTGGACCATACATTAAGCGTTACTTCAAAATATAAAAGCTATGATAATATTTTCCAGATGTACATAGATGCAAATAAGATAATAGAGAAAATAGGTTCCGGCTCAGATCCTTATGAGGGTTTTAAAAAACAGATAAATAAAATCTGCCTTGATGCTGAAACAGATTTAAAAAAAATGATTAAGGATTCCTGCAATCCTTTTGAAACAGCGCTGAGAATATCTATTGCAGGAAACAGCATCGATGTAATGCAGCAGGGGAATCATATCAGCCATAAGATTATAAAAAATATTTTAAAAACCGCTTTTAACCAGGAAATCGATAGTTCTGCAATTAAAAAATTGTATGATGAAATCATAAAGGCAAAAAGAATTTTGTTTATCGGGGATAATTGCGGGGAGATTGTATTTGACAGAATATTTATTGAATATTTAAGAGATAATGTTCTGCATGATAAAATAAATAAAATTACTTATGCTGTAAGGGGAGGTCCTGCTTTAAACGATTCTACAATTGAAGATGCGCATAGTACGGGTATGAGCAGCGTTGTAAATGTAACTACCACGGGAGCTTCGATACCATCGGCATATCTTCCATACAGTTCAGAAGAATTCAGAAAGGTTTATTTTTCATCTGATTTGATAATTTCCAAAGGACAGGGCAATTTTGAAGGATTATTTGACAGGCATGAAAATATTTTTTTTCTTCTTAAAATAAAATGCCCGACTTTTGAGAGGTTTTTTAATAATAAATATAAAGTCGGGGATATTATTGTTGAGCAGCCCCTGCAACCGGATTAAAAAATTTAATATATTAATTTTGCATAGATGTTTATAAATTCTCTTGAATTGACAAATTACAGGAATTATTCTTCCATTAAGCTTGGTTTCAGCAACCACCTCATTTTATTTTTAGGCAAAAACGGCGCAGGCAAAACAAACCTGCTGGAATCTATATTTTTTCTTGCCAACGGTAAATCACACAAAAGTGCGGCAAACGTTGATCTTGTCAGGTGGGGTGAAGATTATTCTGTCATAAGAGC
>JAQVJB010000137.1 GCA_028695395.1 Actinomycetota bacterium
CCCGAATAATTTTGAAGCGCCTACAAGCATAAATGATTTTTGAGAAATAACAATTTGTCTTCCATTTGTAATGAGCAGCGAGGCTCCCCTTAAAATTGCCTGCATTGCCAGAGTTGCAATAAGCGGGCTTATTCCCATTTTAGTTATAAGAACACCATTGATTAAACCTACAAAACAACTTGCTAGTACTGCAATCAGGATAGCACCGACAAATCCCATGCTTGGTATAAGCATTGCAATAATTACACTTGCAAGACCCATTACTGCTTCTACGGAAAGATCGAAGCCACCGCTGGTTATTGCAAACGTCATTCCAAAAGCAATAATAGCACCATAACACCCCTGCTGGATAATGCTCAAAATAGTATCTATGTTTCTAAAATTGGGACTGACAATGGCAAGAAAAATACTGGCTGCGATTATGAGTATAAAAATTCCAATTTTCTCATATAATTTTAAAAATTTTATCATCCTTAAAACCCTTTAAAATATTTTTGCTGTTGCAAAATAAAATCCTGATAATTATACCAATTATATATTTATGAATTTAATTGATTGCCAGAATAGCTGGATTTGCCTATCTCTGCAGCTACAAGTTTTTCTTCATCCATATTATCTCTATTAAACTCAGCAACCATTCTGCCTTTATAAAGAACTATGCATCTATCTGTCAGGTTTATCAGTTCAGAGAGTTCTGAAGATGCCATTATTATCGAAATCCCCTGATTTGCCAACTTGATCATTATTTTATGAATCTCAGCTTTTGCGCCAACATCTATTCCTCTCGTAGGCTCAAGAAGAATAAGAACTTTGCAATCACTTACCAATGTTCTTCCCATTATAATTTTTTGCTGGTTACCCCCACTTAAATAAATGATTCTTTGATTTATGTTTGCATACTTTATATCCAGCTCTTCCGCCATATCATTAAACACTTTGAGCTCTTTTTTCTCCCTGATTAGCAATCCTTTAAAAAAAGTAAGCATTTTGATTATAATTATTGAAATATTCTGTAATACAGACATGTCATTTAGAAGACCTTCTCCTTTTCTGTCCTCCGTAACATATCCAATCCCAAGTTTAATTGCATCTGAAGATTTTCTGATTTCAACTTTTTTTTCTTCAAAATAAACTTCACCGCTTGTTTTCTGAGTAGCTCCGTAAAGTGATCTAAGTAAATGATGGATGCCGGAACCAAGTATTCCTGCAAACCCTAGAATCTCTCCTTTATAGAGTTTAAAATTCACATCATAAACGGTATCAGCAATATTGTAATTCTTAATATCCATTACTACTTTGCTTTCATCTGGCTTTTCTCTTTCCTCAGAAAAATAATTTTTGACAACCTTGCCGACCATCAAAGATACTATCTCATCTTGATTGGTTTCCATGGTTTTTTTAGTTTCGATTTTTTTTCCATCTCTTAAGACAGTTATTCTGTCTGATAATTGGAAAGCTTCATCAAGCCTGTGCGATATATAAATTATGGCAACGTTCTTTTTTCTGAGCTCTTCTATTATTGAAAATAATTTAACAACTTCTTTTTCGGTAAGTGTTGCTGTAGGCTCGTCCATTATTATGAGCTTCGCGTCCATTGAAAGTGATTTTGCAATCTCAATCATCTGTTTTTCAGCAACTGATAGTTCGGAAATAAATTTGCGCGGATTTATGTTTATATCCAGTTTCTTCATTATCTCAGAAGCATCATTATTGATTTTTTTCCAGTTTATAAATGATTTAGCAATCTTTGGTTCACGCCCGATAAAAATATTTTCTGCAACTGATAAATCTGGAATAAGATTAAACTCCTGATAAATTACAGCAATTTTCAATCTCTGCGCAGTAGAAGTATTTGTTATGCTTTCCTTTTTTCCTTCAATGATAATTTCTCCGGCATCAGGTTGATATACTCCACCTAGAATTTTAATTAAGGTACTTTTGCCTGCTCCGTTTTCGCCAACCAGTGCATGCACTTCTCCGTATCCAACATCAAAGTTAACATCCTCAAGCGCAACAACTCCTGGAAAAATCTTTTTTATATTTTTTAATTCAATAAAAATATTATTTGTATTCATATTACTGATACCTTAAATCATTTTATTGTTCCATCTAAATTTTTATATCTTAGGTTTACACCTGTCTTTTTAAATATCAATAAGGCTTATTAAGCAGCTAAACCTTTTAGCTGCTTACAAAAATAATTTATAAACTATCTATAAAATCATTCAGCCTCGTACGGTAATATTTAAAATTCTGCCATGTAACATCTGGTGATACCGCATGGTCTATGTGTGGAATATACCTGCCTTTTTTTATCATACGATATGTTTTTTCAAGTTCCTTATCTATTTCAGTTTTGTCAGAATCTTTAAATAATACCTTTTTATTAAAACCTCCCATAAGCCTAAGATAAGGAAAATCTTCTCTTATCTTCTCAATGTCATTTACTGCTTCAAGGGGAAACAAGCCGTTAACGCCAACATTTATCCAAAGGGGAATTAATTCATTAATTTTTCCATCACAGTCCACAAAAATATTTTTTATATTAAATTGTTTTAAATAATCTATGAAACGAATGTAATTTGGAGATAAAAATTCTTTAAACATCTCTGGCGAGATAAATGAACCTGACCTGTAAGCAACATCTTCAATAATAAAAATACAGTCTACCTGGATTTTTTGAAGTATCACAGAAAAATACTCCATTACATATTCCAGGAAAAAATCATTAAAATCCTTAATAAAGTCAGGATTATCATATAGATTAATCATATATGTGTAATCACCCATTAAATGTCTTGCAAGAAAAGAAAAGCCAAATGGGTTACCTCCTAGTCTAATAGGAAAGTCTCTTTTATTAAGGGAGATTGATAAATTGTCGAAATCAGCTGGCAATCTTTTTTTGAAATCTTTGTCATAAAATAATTTATAATTTTCAAATTCTTCTCTTGATTTTATGGGATATTCAAGAATTAGCGGAATGCTTGAATTATGCTTATAAATCTTTTGCTTTATGCCAAAATTATCAGTAAATATTTTATAGTTGGAGTTTTCTTCGATTACTTCAGTTTCAAGCATCGGGCTTAGGTCAAAAGGAAATTTTTCAAGATATGAATCGAGCTTAAAATAATCCATTACATTTAAATCTACTTTTTTCACATATTGGTCTGAAAGAGGTTTGGAGCCTCGCAGTGATTCAGAATCTGTAATATCTTCTGCTATAAGAGCTTTTTGAGGAAGTCCTTCTTTAAGCCATTGTTTTATAGTCCCTGCCCAATATGCAAACTCCGTTTTCATATTGATTTCTTTATTATTACCATCCAGGACTGAATAAAATTTCTCTCTTGAGTTCATAAAAACCTTTTTTAATATAAAAAAACGTTTTTTTACCTGATAATAAAATATAATAGGAAATTAAAAAATTTTCAAGTTATTTAGCAAATTATTTTTTAAAAGAAATTTAAAGTCTTT
>JAQVJB010000138.1 GCA_028695395.1 Actinomycetota bacterium
TCCAGACTGGAGCATTATTATCATTTGAAGAACTAGTTATCATCCTGTCATCAAGCATCGGATATAATGGCATCTGAAAAGCAATAGCCGCTTCACCTTTGTCTCTTGTAAAAAGCGTAAGAGCTGCAGCCAGTCCGCCTCCTGCACTGTCACCACCTACCATAAGCTGGTTCTCCCTAATGCCCAATTCTTCTGCATGATTTTTCATCCATAAAAGGACTTCATAACAGTCTTCAAGTCCTGCCGGATAAGGAGACTTAACAGACAGACGGTAATCCGGTGCTACAATAATACACTTGTGTGTTTCAATTAACCTTTTTGCCATCATCCCTGCCTGTTCCGGAGCACCAAGAGTATAACCTCCCCCATGCAGCCAAAGAATACCGGGAACATTGTCTTTTGATTTTAAAGGTTTAAATATGCAAATACGTAATTTTGAACCATCTTTGCGGGTAATCCATTCTTCTGTGAGCCGGATTTTATGTCTTTTTATTTTAATCCATCGCCTACTGGATAATTTACTTAGCAGGCGAAGGCCTGGTTCATTAAAAAATAGCCAGGGGATAATCTTCATTATCAACCCGGTGGCCCTTAGCTCTTTGTCAATCACACTGCTCTTAATTTTCATCTATCTTCCTTAAGAATTAAATAAGTGATGCGGAGATTTTTCCAAGAATTTATTAACAACAACTTTATATATTAAATAGATATTTAAAAAGATTAAAAAGATTTATTTAAGTTTACGACAATAAAACTTCAGGATTTATTATCTCAAGGCCTCCATGATACCCGGTATCATCAAAAATCAATTCTGCCGTGTTGCCGCTTCCGGCTTTTTTTATTAGTTTAATATTTACAACAGCATCAATACTTTCATTAATTCTTCCATCCATAGCTCCAAGAATGGGTGATAGAAGTGTTGCGCTTGTTCTCTTTTTTGCTTCAATCTTTACTTCATAGCTTTTATTTTCAAGTATAATACGCGCATCGCTATCAGAATATTCCAGCATTTTAATTGATGCACCATTATATGTGGCAAAAATATAAAATTTTCCATCATGCAGCAGACCGCAGATAAACCCGGTAAAATGTCTGCCTTTCCACGGAATTTTTGCAACTGACAACATTATTGACGAATGGCTTTCTTTAAAATGATTTGACTGAATCCATATCCATCCCTGCGGAAATGATACTCCCCAGTCCTTTTCCGTATATCCCCTACCCTGGGAAAAATCTATATCTTTATCGCAAAAATTTGCAAATCCTTCTATCCTGTGATCCATGCTTAAAACTGCATGATAGCATTCCATATAGGGTACAAAAGAGTACCAGCCCATTGCACCAGGCGAAATCAAGGTTTTAGGCCAGAAAGTTATGTCATGAAAGCTTAAGTTTGCTTTTATAATTTTTGAGCCATTATTTATATCAAGGCTGATTTTTTTTAATGAAAAAAAATTATTTTTTATTCTTATCTCAAATTTTTCAGTTGAATAAGCAAAATCTGAAAAATCAAATTTAAAATTATCAGAAGTTGCATTTTTGCCATCCATTATCTGGATAAACGCATGGGAGTTTTTCTTATCTTTGGAAATAGAAATACCGGGAATAACTGCATATATATTATCAGCTTTTTTATCAACCAGTTTGAAGTACCAGCCTTCAAAATAGTTTACTTTTTTATTGTGTCCCTGAAAAATTTCAGGCCTGTACAACTTTCTTAACGTATAACCTGTCATTATTTCTTAGAAATATTTTAGATATTTTATAAATATTATAGCCGATCTTATCCTTTGTTTTCTATGACCCAATCCAGGAAATTATATATTCAATATTCGGTGGAAAATCATTCTCTTTAGCATTAAGCATGCTTTTTGATAATCATCAGAATTTAAATTTGATACTTCAATAAATTAAATAATAATTATAGGGTAATGGGCAAGAATATTTAAATTTTTATTTAAGCCAGGCAGGTTCTTATATAATATCTTCCATATATGCAGCTTCAAATTTGTTCAAGAAAATCTATCATTTTTCATGTTAATTTATCTATCTTTTTCTTTCTATATTATTAGGAAGGGATATTAATTGTTTTGGATATGAGCCATAAAACAAGAAGGTAGCATCAGGTTTATATGATTAATGGATTTAAAAAATAAAATAGGTTGAGCTGGAAAAAATTAAAGAAGATTCTAAAAAACAGATTTAGATATAAAATTTAATAATTCTCCAGTTTTTTACCCTGAAATGCCTCCCTATTGGATTATAGTATTCGCAAGGTCAGCCTATAAGCCGAGGACCATCTCAAATAGGATATAATTTCTTAGTTTGCCTTGTAAAGAGGATAAAGTAAAGGTATGAGAAATTATATTGAGAGCTTTTTGGCTTATATGAAAATTGAAAAAATGGCCTCTCCCGTAACCATTTACGGCTACAGAATAAAGCTTAAAAAATTCTTTGATTTTCTCTCTTCTAAAAATATTTCAGACTTAAACTTAATTAGTACAAGAACTGTAAGGCAGTATTTCTACCAGTCCAAGGAAAATAGAGGGCTTTGCCAGAGCTCGGTATCAAAAATAATTGCTACTGTAAAAAGCTTTTTTAACTATCTTGGAGAAGAAGATTCAATTGTTGAAAACCCCACCAGAAAAATCAGGGCTACTAAAAAGAAAAATAAAATCCCTTTCGTGATGTCTAAGTATGAAGTAGACCTGATTATTAGATCTGTAGACTTTGCCCCTTATAGGTACAGGAAAAACAATACAAGGGATAAACTGTTCCTTTCCCTACTCTACTATACCGGTATAAGAAGAAGTGAACTGCTGAACTTGGACTGGACCGATATTAACCTTTCCATGAGTACTGTAACCATAAGGTTCGGCAAGGGCGGAAAGGACAGACTTATACCCCTCCATAAAGAGGTTACCAGGCCGCTGGATAAGTATCTTATGAAAGACTTTCCCTTAAGACCAACGCCCTTATCATCGGTGAACAAGGAAAAAGGATGTGCATATGCAGTTTTAGGAATCTCCTTGATATGTATCTTGCCTTATCCGGGCTTAAGAAAAAGGGCTATTCAGCCCACAGCTTCAGGCATAGTTTTGCTACTCACTTGGTTGAAGCCGAAGTCGATCTTTTTAAGGTTCTGAGGCTGATAGGCCATGCAAGTCTTGATACCACAAAAATTTATATTAATTTTAACAGCTCCCAGATGGCAAAAGCTGTCGATAGGCTGTAAAATTAGACATGGTCAGTTATATAATAGGGTGAATATAAAGAGAAATTTTTTAGTACTGGGATCTGGAATTTTCGTGACCGCTATCTCTGGTGTTTCTGTTAACCTAAAACTAAGCCATATTTCATTTGAAAACTGTACCACTCCTAAATAACATAACCCTATATAATTCTTAAATTATATAGGAAGGAAGAAGGAGTGATAAACTTGGCAGACAAA
>JAQVJB010000040.1 GCA_028695395.1 Actinomycetota bacterium
ATGAAGCCTGTTATTGATAGTGATTTAATAATAAATCTTCCAAAATTCAAGACACATAATCTTACGATTTTTACAGGGGCAGTAAAGAATATGTTCGGAATCATACCGGGAATGGCAAAACCTGGGTATCACACTAGATTTTTTAAATTTGAGATGTTCTGTAATCTATTAATAGACATTTCAATCGGGGTAAAACCTAGCATTAATATAATGGATGCAGTTATCGGCATGGAGGGAAATGGTCCCGGCAAGAGCGGGCTTCCTAGAAAAGTAAATATTGTAATTGCCGGATATGATTGCTTTGCTGTTGATAATGTAGCGTCAAACATAATTGGCCTGAGAGAAGATGACAGCCCTGTTTTAAAAGAAGCAAAAAAAAGAGGATTAAAAGGTGCTTTTCTTAAAAATATAGATATTATAGGTGAGACAATCGAAAATGTTTTTATAGATGATTTTTTATTTCCAAAGACCAGAAAAACTGATTTTCCCGATAACCCTTTTATAAATGCAATAAAAAGATTTGCAACAAATAGTCTTAATCCTTATCCTTACATTGACTTTTCAAAATGCACAGACTGTAAAACCTGTTTTAAAGTCTGTCCTGAGAAAGCTATTATAGACAGAAATCTTGATAAAAATAATCTTATATTCGATTATAAGAAATGCATAAGGTGCTTTTGCTGCTCAGAAGCATGCCCCGAGGGGGCTATTGAACATAAATATAGTTTTTTAGGCGACCTGATTATTAACAGGTATGGATTAAGAAAGAAAAAATAAGAATTAATGATATGAAAACTTAAAATATCTAGCCTGAGCCGTTTTTTTTATTATAAAGAAAATCACTTATTATATTAATAACTCTGACATTTCTCAGCAGTGAAGAAAAATGCGGATAATTCAGCCAGTATATCTTAGGTTTTCCAAGTTCATTCCATAAAAGTTTAGATGATTTTCTTGTAAAAAAATGGTCCGTATTTGAATTGATCATTAACACATCTTCTGTTTTTATCATATGGGCGAAAGTCAGCGGATCGCAAAGATAACATTTTTTGGTGCAAAGCCTGGAAAGCAAGGGGTTTTTACTAAAATCAGTAGTGAAAATTTTATTTTCTCTTTTTTTAATGCTATCCAGGAAATCAAAATAATTTAAATAATACTCATGGCATTTTTTCCTGCTTATTTTTCCTTCTTCTGCGCAATTTCCCTTAAGAACAAATCTAAGCATTCCTTTCCAGTGTATATCTTCCCAATAGCCGCCTCCCAGAAGAAGCACTGTTTTTTTTATTCTATTTTCAATTGCCTTTGTTATGACAGAAACCATGGCACCTAGGCTGATTCCACAGATATCAATTTCAATAGGGCAGATAAGATTTTCAATTATATCAACCGATTTTCTGATATCCACTACACTCTGATGAAAAAAATATAATATATCCTTGTCATCAAAATAAATGAGCCTTTTCCCGCTTGTTTCATTTTCAGGAGTTCTTTCAAGATGAAAGGGAAGATTTATAAAAAGGCAGGAAGTTTTTTTATTTACAATTTTTTCAATAAATTTATAATAATTAAAAAGTTTATTTTCATTTGTCGAGAAACCGTGGATAAATATCAGTAATTTTGTCTTTTTTTTCAAATGATCAAGCAGCCTTTTGACATCTTCAGTATTTTTGTAAGGAACTGCAGTTTTTATGTTATTTTCCATATTTTGATATAATCTAAAGCCATTAATTTTATCCAGTATATTTTTATCAATAAAAATTTTACATGATACGGTATCATTTTTCTTTATATCCGTGACATAGGGGGATGGGAAAGAAAGATTGATTCTGATTGTATTTTTAAGGTCATTATTTTTATTTACTAGAGAATTATTTTCAATAGCAAGATTGAAATCATGGCTATCTGTTTTATTGTATCTGTATATTTCCATTTCTAAAAAATCATAATTTTTTATTTTTAAAAATAAAGTTCCTGATAATAAGCATAATGCCGCCGATGATTGCCATTAGTATGTTAAAAACAAGGACAATTAAGGAAAAGGTCAGGGCGGATGATGATCTTACCCCGAATTCCTTAAGCAGGATTACAAGCGTATTCTCTCTCAGTCCGAATCCACCAAGAGTAATAGGGATATTTGAAATCGCCCAGGTTACGGGGATGATAAACATATAGGGAATGAAACCCAGGTTTATTTTAAGAGCAAGACCTATAAAATAAAAGCTGGTAAAGGATAGCAGATTACTTAATACACTATATAAAAAGCTTATAAATACATACTTTCCTTTACGCTTATAACTGTCAAGGACTTCAGAGAATTCAAATACGCTTTTTTTAAACCTTCTTAAAAATTTTATTTTTCCAAAAAGAACATCCAGTTTGAATTTTTTAGGAATGACTAGAAGTATTACAAGAAAAATAATTACTGGAAAGAATATAATAAGCCCCAGTGTAAAAGGTCTGCTTAAATGCTGGTACATTTTAAAAGAAAAAGATACCAAAAGAAAAACTATTCCGCTTATTATCCCTAAAAATCTGCCAAGAAGAAGGGAAAGTATATTTTCATGGATAGAAACTTTGAATTTTTTATGTAGATCTATTCCTCTGTATGCATCTCCTCCGACACTAGTTGGGAGAAGGGTGTTGTAAAATCCGCCTATCAGGACCGAATTAAGCAAGTATGCAAGCGGTATGTGGATATTATGTGCCTTAAGCAAAGATCTCCATCTCGGGGCTTCAAAAATTATGCTTAAAAAGTAAAAAATAATGCTTAAAAATAAAAATAATATATTTAAGTTTTTAAGAAGTTCCGGGACATGTTCGAGATGCCTGTAATTGATTAAAATAAGTACAGCAAGAAGACCGAAGCTTATTAGTATCCTTAGTAGTGCTTTAAGTATTTTTTTCAAGGAATCTTTTTTATTTTTATCAATCATATAGCTGTATTAATATAAAATGAATTCCCATATAATATTAAAATATTCGATTTTTTTGAATCTTTTCAATATAAAAAAATCATTTTTTTCTTAAATAATTTTTTATTCTTAACAATAAAATGAATTAAATAAAGATTATAAATATCTTTAACTGCAAATTTTCAAAAGTAAAAAAACTAACTTTAGCTTAAAAGTAGTTCTTTTACTTTAGTTTTAAATTCCGTGAGGTCAGATGATTTAACAAGATATTCATTTGCAGCCCATACAGAAAAATTCTGTGTAAATTCATTGTAGGCGGAATAAATAATAATAGGGATATCTTTATCTTCTTTACGTATTTTATCCAGCAGTTCTATGCCGTTCATATTCGGCATTTTTAAATCTATTGTTATAAGATCAGGGTTTTCTTTTTTGAAAAGTTCATAGCCCGCAAGACCATCTTCAGCTGTTATTACTTCATACCCTTCATCTATAAGCTCTTCTTTATATAAATTTCTGATTGTTTTTTCATCTTCAACAACTAATATTTTTTTCATAAAATTCAATCCTCCGGTAAGATTTTAACCTGTTTAAGTTTAAAAAGACATAATTACATGAAAATCTGATTTTTTTCAAGCATCCATATGCCCATTTTCAGATAGTAGTGGTAATTTTACACTAAAGGTTGTTCCATTTTCAAAATTACTTTCAACTGATATAGACCCATGATGTTGTTCTATGATTTTTTTTGTTATAGGCAAACCCAAACCTGTTCCATGTATTTTTGTTGTATAAAAAGGAGTAAATATATTGTTTATATCTTTTTCATTCTGGATAATAGCTTCATTATTAATTTTTATCTCTATAAAATTTTTATTGTCCTCTGCGACTATTTTTGAGTCAATGGAAATCTTCTGCCTGCTAGTGCTTGCTTCTATTGCATTATTTAGCAGATTGATAAAAGCCTGTTTTAGATTATTATATGAGCCATGGATGATTAAGTCTTCATTATCAAGATAGTTCTCTTCAGAAATAAGCGTTATAGAAATATTATGCAGCTGCGCTGATACGCGAGCCATTTTTATGCAATCTTTTATCAACAGGCTAAGGTTCATGTGCTCATAAATAATTTTTTTCTCTGAACCGTAATATAGTATATCATCCAATATTTTTTCAAGACGTGAAATTTCGTTTATAACTACTTCTATATTACTTATATCGAATTCATTGTCCTGGAAGTATTTTCTTTTGATCCTATTGGCATATCCTCCTATGGAAATCAATGGATTCTTAATTTCATGAGCGATAGCTGCAGAAAGCTTTCCTAGCTCTGAAAATCTTTTAGCTTCTTCCAGCAGCTTTTCAAGATTAACGGTTTTTGTTATATCCTCCAGGATGCCTATTACGCCATCAATATTTTCTTTGGAATTTTTCAATGTTACGAGTGTAAAGTCAAATGTTGATTCACTCATTTTGTTAAAAAGTTCTATTTTTACGTTTTTGAATACCTTTATATCTTTATTCGTTAGGACATGTTCTACTTCTTCAATGAGATCATACCCGCTGATTTTTACATTGTAATTCCTGATATTTTCCCCAATTATTTCAGATTTCGGCAAATGTATAAGTTCGGAAAAATTTTTATTGCATGCTGTTATATAGAAATCCTTATCAACTACAAAAACATTAAGAGGAATGCTCTCCAGAATATTTTCATTATATTCTTTTAATAATTTAATCTGGTAGTTAACATTGGCAAGCTTGTTTAAGCTTTCTTTTAATTCATCATATATAATAGTATTTCTGATAGAAGATGCCGCAAATTGTCCCAGCATCATTAAAAATATGCAATCTTCCCTGCTTATTTCACGATTATTATATTTATTGTCCACAATAATGATACCAACTTTTTTTGTTCTGCATATTAAAGGTATCATGCAGAATTTGGGATGATTTACTAAATCCATTATCTCTTTTTCAATAACAGAAGCATCTTTTATTATAAATTCTTTGTCTGTAAAGCCGTTTAAGGTAAGGTCTACATTTTTAGGATTACCATCATCAAGACATTGTTCTATAATGCCGTTTTTTTTAATTGGAATACTCGTGCAAAGTATTTTTTGGTTAAGGGTAGAGGATTTTTCATCTTCGAGTTTATCAAGTGAAAGAAATTCTTCCAGGGAATAATTTTTTTGTAATATATCTGCCCATATTTTCCAGGCTTCTTCTGCTGTTTCAGTTCCTATTGCAAGTTTTCCTTTTAAAGTATTTGTTCTTTCATCAATTAGAAAAAGCATTGCCCGGTTAAAGCCAAATCCATTTCCGAATGTAACACCTTTAAGGGTTATGCCGAGTATCTTGTTCAGTTCCCTGGTAGATGCTACTATTTTGGATATGCTGTTTAATATATTATATCTTCTTAAAAGATCTTCATATTTTTTTATTGTTGAATCCATCTTAATTATTTTAATGTATTTCCGGCAAGAATTTAAAATTAATAAAATCCTGCGAGTGATGAGGCTATATCATGGATTGAAAGAGATTATTATACATTTTTGCTGAATAATCCCATGAATAATCACATCTCATTGCATTATTAATTATCTTTCTCCATATTTTATTATCTTGAAAAAATAACAAAGCTTTTTTTATGCAATTATAAAGACTTTTCCAATCGTAATCTTCAAACAAAAAACCCTGACCACCCTTGCATATATCATCTTCTGAGTCAATGCCGATAATCGTATCGGCAAGCCCTCCTGTTTTTCTTGCAACTGGTATTGTACCGTATTTAAGGCTTATCAATTGTCCAAGGCCGCAAGGTTCATATTTTGAAGGCATAATAAAAATATCTGACCCAGCATATATCTGTCTTGCTAGGCTGTCTGAAAAAGATAGGTTTAAACTTATTTTATCAGCATAAGTCTTTTGAAAATCTCTCAGAAGGTCCATATATTTGTCATCTCCGGTCCCCAGGATTATGATATATGATTTTTCTTTAAGTATATTTTCTAATGCATTTATGAGTATATCAATCCCTTTTTGTTCGGATAATCTTGATACCATGCCAAGAACAGGGATTTTATAATCAGGATTAATAAAAATTTTATCAAGCAATTCCTTCTTACATTTTTTTTTGCCTGAAAGGTTACCAAAAGTATAGTTTTCTGCTATTTGCCTATCATTTGCAGGGTTCCATATTTCATAGTCCAGGCCATTTATTATTCCGGAAAGACTATCTTTTCTTACTTTTAATATTCCTTCAAGCCCATAACCGAATTCGGGGGTAAGGATTTCCTTTGAGTAAGTCGGACTTACTGTTGTTATTTTGTCCGAGTAAACTATTCCACCTTTCATGTAATTTATTTTTCCATAAAATTCAATTCCGTCCATATTGAAATATTTTTTATCAATATCAAGGATGTCAATTGTTTCCTGTCCGAAAATGCCCTGATATGCAATATTATGAATTGTAAAAACCGTCTTTGTATCCTTGAAGTAGCATTTTTTATTTAGTGATTTCTCAACTGAAAGAAATAAAGAACATAATGCCGTATGATAATCATGCAAATGCAAAATATCCGGTTTAAAATCAATTATTTTTAGAAGCTCGAATATTGATTTTGATAAAAAGCCGAATCTTAAATTATTGTCTTCATAATCACCCTGTGGCGTGCCATAAAGATTTTCCCTCCCGAAGTAAGAAGGATTTCTTATAAAGTAGTAATCAATACATTTACTGTTAATTTTATAAACATCAAAATAATCTTCTTTGCCGGCATTGATTCTGACTCTTATGTTTTCTTGAACTTTTTTAATATCTTTAAAATTCAAAAAAATATATTCATATCCCGGAAGGATCACTATCGGATTATTGCCTGATTTCTTTAAAGCAGCGGGAAGGGAACCTGTGACATCGGCAAGTCCTCCTGTTTTTGCAAAGGGAACAGCTTCAGATGAGCAGATGGCAATTTTTAACATTCAACCCCTTTTCTAGTTATGCATAATTAAAAAAAAGAAATAATTATTTTGAATGTCGTTGCATATTTAATATTTATATTATATTAATAATTAAAATGCAAAGTTATTGTTTTATTATTAAAAACTAAGTTATACATTTACTTTATGAACAGTTCCGGCAGTTATAAAGATTTTAATCAGTTTACCGAATATGACATTTACCTTTTTAAGAATGGTAATCATTTCAAGCTGTATGAAAAAATGGGCGCTCACCAGAGAAAGATTGACGGCGAGAATGGAATATATTTTGCTGTCTGGGCTCCGAATGCCAATAGCGTAAGCGTAGTTGGTGATTTCAATTATTGGAATGAAGAGGATGGAAAACTTATTAATAGAAAAGATGCATCAGGAATATGGGAGACTTTCATCCCCGGTCTTAAAGAAGGTTCTTTATATAAGTTTAAAATAAAACCAAGATTTAAAAATAATTATATAGAAAAAGCTGACCCCTTTTCATTTTTCTGTGAAACACCCCCGAAAACTGCATCGGTAATCAGGAATCTTGCTTATGACTGGAAAGATGAAAAATGGATGGCTGCAAGAGCAAGACATAATAAACTTGACGCGCCATTTTCAGTTTACGAACTGCACTTAGGCTCATGGAAGAGAAATCATGAAAATGATTTCCTGAACTACAGAGACGCAGCAAAGGAATTAGCACAATATATAATCGAAAATGGCTTTACGCATATAGAGCTTCTTCCAATAATGGAACATCCTTTCTATGGCTCATGGGGTTATCAGATTACAGGATTTTTTGCGCCTACGTCAAGATATGGAAATCCACAGGATTTTATGTATTTTATTGATTATCTTCATCAGCAAGGAATAGGTGTCATTCTTGACTGGGTTCCATCTCATTTTCCCGATGATCCTCACGGCCTTTATCTTTTTGACGGAACCCATCTTTATGAACATGCCGATAAAAAACTTGGATATCATCCTGACTGGAAAAGCCAGATTTTTAATTATGGAAGATATGAAGTGAAGCAGTTTTTAATCAATAATGCATTATTCTGGCTTGATAAATATCATATTGACGGAATAAGAATAGATGCCGTTGCTTCGATGCTTTATCTTGATTACTCTAGAAAAGAGGGTCAATGGATTCCAAATAAATATGGTGGAAGGGAAAACCTCGAAGCAATTGAATTTTTAAAACAGCTTAATTGTGAAGTATATAAAAATTTTCCAGATGTCCAGACGATAGCTGAGGAATCAACAGCATGGCCGATGGTAACAAAACCTGTAAATGCTGGAGGACTGGGATTTGGAATGAAGTGGAACATGGGATGGATGCATGATACATTAAATTATTTTTCAAATGATCCTGTATATAGGAAGCACCATCAGGACGAGCTGAACTTTACTTTCTGGTACGCATTTAATGAAAACTTCATTTTGCCGCTTTCGCATGATGAAGTAGTTTATGGCAAGAAATCATTGTTTGGAAAAATGCCTGGGGATTTATGGAAAAAGTTTGCAAATCTCAGACTCTTATTAAGCTATATGTTCGCATATCCCGGCAAAAAACTTATTTTCATGGGAACGGAATTTGCCCAAACAGCTGAATGGGAGCATGACTCAGCTCTACAGTGGGACCTTGCAGACAAGGAAGGACATATAGAGATAAAAAAATTATTAAAAGATTTAAATCATATTTACTGTAAAGAAAAAACATTTTATTTGAATGATTTTAATTGCGGAAGTTTCAAATGGGTAGATTTTAAAGATTATGAAAACAGCGTATTATCGTTTCTGAGGACTTATGAAAATGAAATTTCAATTCTTGCATGTTTTAACTTTACTCCTGTTCCAAGATATGGATATAGAATAGGAGTTCCTTTCAAAGGAGTATGGAAAGAAATCTTTAATAGCGATTCAGAAATATACGGAGGTAGCGGGCATGGTAATTTCGGGAAAATAATGGCAGAAAAAATCAATTGTCACAGTTATGATTATTCAATATCTGTTACCCTTCCGCCTTTAGCTGCATTGTTTTTTAAAAAATCAGTAAAAGTTAAATGATATATTTTTATTTGCAGGAATGGATATAAAAAATGATGGATAAAAAAACACCAAAAAGATTTATTTGCATACACGGGCATTTCTACCAGCCTTTTAGAAAAAATCCCTGGACAGAAGAAATAGATATGCAAAAAGATGCTTATCCCTATAAGGACTGGAATGAAAGAATCAATGAGGAGTGCTATAAAGCAAATGCATTTGCACATATTCTGGGAAGCGATAATGAATTGATAGATATTTTTAATAATTATAAGAGTATAAGCTTTAATTTCGGGCCTACTCTTCTGGAATGGATTAAAAAAAATGATTTTAATACATACGATAAAATAATCGAAGCTGATTTTTTAAGCAGGAATACTTTTTCTGGCCATGGTACTGCCATAGCACAGAATTACAATCATCTTATAATGCCTCTTGCAAGCAAACAGGATAAAATCATACAGGTTTATTGGGCAGTGTATGACTTTGAGAAAAGATTTAAAAGAAAACCAGAGGGGATGTGGCTGGCTGAAACTGCTGTCGATTATGAAACTCTCGAAGTCCTGGCTGATTTTGGAATAAAATATACCATTCTTTCTCCATTTCAAGCTTTTAGATATAGAAAGTCTGCAAAATCAATAAATAAGGATGATAAGTCTATAAGGGACAATAGTGCCTCAAGCTGGATTCCGGTTGAAAATGGCAATATCAATACAAGAAGACCGTATCTTTGCGTACTCCCTTCCGGCAAAACCATATCTGTTTTTTTCTATGATAAAGATATTTCAACGGCTGTTTCCTTTGGAGACCTTTTAAAAAACGGTGAAGTCTTTGCGCAAAGCATAATACAGATACCTTATTCAGATGAAGAGAATAGCGAAATAATCATAATAGCTTCAGATGGTGAGGCTTACGGCCATCATAAAAAATTCGGCAATATGGCCCTTGCATATTGTTTAAAAACAATACAGGAAGATAGAAATGTAAAGCTTACGGTATTTGGAGAATATTTGAAGTTATTTCCACCTGATTTTGAAGTAGAAATCATTGAAAATACCGCATGGAGCTGTAGCCATTCTTTGTCAAGATGGGAAGGTGGTTGCAGTTGTGGGATTCCTGAAAATCAGACGGAAGGAAATTGGAGCCAGGAATGGCGTACACATCTTAGGCAGGCAATAAACAGGATAAGAACAGAAATTGATAAGATTTATCATTCAAATATAAAAAAATATATTAAAAAAGATATTGCAGACTACCAGACAATACTTAAAGACTATATTGAAGTAGTCTATCAGAGAGATTTTGAAAATATAAAAAAATTTCTTGATAAATATTCAAATGAGGATATGAAAATAAAAGCAAATGGTTTGCCTAAAGATAGTATTATTAAGAATGATTACAGTGATGATGAAAGTCTTTTATTATCAATACTGGAAATGCAGAGGCAGGCTATGCTTATGCAGTCAAGTGATGCCTGGTTTTTTGATGATATTTCAAGGATAGAAGCTATACAAGCTTTTACACATGTATTAATGGCAATCAAGCTCTGCAGTTTTTCTGAGCCCTTAAAAGCTAAGCAAATAGAAGAAATATTTATAAAAATCTTGAAATCTGCAAAAAGCAACATAGTTGAAGGTATAAACGGTTCTGATATTTATATAAAAGAAACTTTACAAAAAGAATATGCGACGGAAAAGATTGCAGCAGATTTCATCACAGATTTTTTATCAGGATCTGAAACAAAAAATAATCCTTTTTTGTTTAATTCGGAAGATATATTTGATTTTTACAATCATGAATTTATCCTGACCCAGATTTTTGATTTCGAGGATAAGCATCTTTCAGGCAAGTCAGGAGGAATATATATTATTTCAAAGACAACCCTTAGAAAAGAATTTTGTTTATTTTTCTTTATCAAAGAAAAATCTGAAAGCCAGTTAAAAAGTGAAAATAATGATATTTTGAAAATTTTAATAAGAAAAAAAACTGCAGGCAAAAATAATAATTTTAAGTATTCTCCTGAAACAAATTTTTTTAATGAAATTATTAAAAAGAGCTTTAAAGGCAATAATCTTAATGAGGTTTTTTATGCATTTAAAAACAAGCCTGGGTTTAGATACTTTGGTTTAAAAGATATCAGCGATAAAGTAAAAATCAAATTTCTTGAAAACAATTCTTTTCTGAAAATAAGTGAGCTTTATAAAGGATTAAGCACCTATAAGCTATATATAAATAATATAGAAGACAGCTTTAAAAAATGGCTGGAATCAGTATTTATGGAAAAAGATAATTTTTTTATCAATAACTTATTAAAAAAATCAAAAGCTTTCATAATTTTAAACAGCCCGGACATTGATGAAAAAGAACTTGAGGAACTGGAGCATCTTTCTGGGGAAAATAATGAAGATATTTTTTCAGAAAAATCACATATAAAAACAGATAGCATTGAATTGGGCTTCTTAAAAAAGAGCGCAGAAAAACTATTGCACGCAATGATTGAAAAATATAAAAGCAGTATTGCTGATACTGAAATATTAAAAATAATAATAAGGATGTTGAAAGTTCTAGAAAAACTTAAAATAAATATTGATTTTCTGAAAATACAGGACAGTGTATTTGAGTTAAAAAATTATTTGGATATTTCCATGAAAAATAAAAAAGAAAATATAAGTGAAGAAATCCAGAATGACGTGAAATTTTTATTTGATTTCTTTAAGATAGGACATTAATCAAAAGATGAAGCTTTTCAATAATAAAAGCGGAGTTTTACTTCATATAACATCGCTGCCTTCTGAATATGGAATTGGAGATTTTGGACCTCAGGCTTATAAATTTGCAAAAATTCTTAAGAGTTGCAGCCAAAGCCTATGGCAGATATTGCCTCTTAATCCCGTAAGTGCAATCAAGCAGTATTCTCCCTATTCTTCTATTTCAGCTTTTGCAGGAAATACATTACTGATAAGTCCGGTTTTTTTATATGAAGAAGGTTATTTAAAAAAAATCGAGATTATTGAATATAGCAAAAAATTCAATAAAGAAATTGAAGTCAGTCATGTGAATTTTAAGGATGTAATAAAAAATAAAAGAATTCTTTTTAATAAATCATTTTTAAATTTTCTAAAATCAGATCCAGCTAATAATATTGATTACCAAAAATTCTGTTTCAGGCATGGAGATAATTGGCTTGATGCTTTTTCTCTGTTCAGTGTCCTTAAAAATAGATATAAAAATATTTCCTGGAGCCAGTGGCCGCATGAATTGAACAATTGCCAAAAAATGAGGGATCTAAGTGATAATGGAATAAATATGGAAATCCTGAAAGAGAAATTTCTGCAATTTATTTTCTTCAGGCAGTGGCTAAAACTGAAAAAATATTGCAATAATATAGGATTAAAAATCATTGGGGACATACCTATTTATATGGACTATGAAAGTAGCGATGTGTGGTCAAATCAAAATATTTTCAAGCTTGATAAAAATAAAAAACCTGAATTTGTATCAGGTGTTCCTCCGGATTATTACAGCTCCAACGGACAATTATGGAATAATCCTGTCTATGACTGGAAGAACTTAAAAAAAGAAAATTATAAGTGGTGGCTGAGAAGAATAATACATAATATTGAACTTTTTGATTATGTCAGGCTGGACCACTTCAGGGGTTTTGTTAAATATTGGGAAATAAGCGCAAATGAGAAAACAGCAAAGAACGGGAAATGGCAAAAAGCAGGGTCAGAAGAATTTTTTAATATTTTAAGAAAAGAAATATCCGTAAAATTTAAAGGCATGCCCATAATAGCTGAAGATTTGGGACATATTACTTCTGATGTTAAAAACGTAATAAAAAGGAACCAGTTTCCAGGTGTAAGAGTAATTTTGTTTGCTTTCGGCAGGGATTTTCCTAACAGCATTCATCTTCCGGAGAATTATAATGATAACTGTATTGCCTATACCGGGACTCATGACAATAATACTGTTTATGGATACCTGCTTAAAGAAGCAAAAGAATTTGAAAAGAAAAATATAATCAAATATCTTGGTTCAAAATTGGAATTTCATCGAATAAGCATAGAATTTATTAAAAAGATATCTTCTTCAAAGGCGGATCTTACAATATTTCCAGTCCAGGATGTTCTCAATCTTGATTATAAGGCAAGGATGAACAAGCCATCTACAAAAAAAAATAATTGGATATGGAAGATGAAATCAACTGATATGAATTGTGAAAATTTTGAAGAGCTGAAACGGATAACTGAAAAAAACAAAAGGAATTAAAAATGCTTATAATCTTAATATTTTTAACTAAAGATACTTGTTGAATAGAAAAGTTTTTGTGATTTTCGTATAATGAAAAAAATTTATAGAAATATTTTAAGGCACATATCAATATTTGAGCTAGATGTTATATATTGAATTAAAAAAAACTTAAATGTTTACTAAATAATAATGATTATTTTATAATAAAACTGAACATACTGATTTTTAATAAAAATTTTATCCTTGCATATCTGATATGAGAATAGAAGTTGTAGCATTTGTTTTAAGCGGAGGTAAAGGCGAAAGACTTTTGCCGCTGACAAAAGACAGGGTAAAACCTGCCATGCCTTTTGGCGGAAGCTATCGGGTAATAGATTTTGTTCTAAGCAACCTGATACATTCAAGAATAAGAAAAATATATATACTAACACAATATGAACCGCGCTCACTGGAAAAACATATTTTTGAAGGATGGACTCCAATTTTTGGTATCGGTCGTTATAGTTTTATAAGGATGCTTCCTCCCAAACAAGGCTCTGACAGCGACTGGTACAGAGGGACAGCAGATGCTGTCAACCAGAATAAAAGTTATGCATGGGAAAATAATCCGGATATTATTGATATATTCAGCGCAGATCATATTTACATAATGGATATTTCAATCATGAACGATTTTCATATTGAAAAAAATGCTGATCTTACAATTTCTGCTTTGCCGGTCAAGCGCGAAACTGCTTCAAAAAAATATGGTGTCCTTGTAGTGGATAAAAATTGGAAGCTGATCGGTTTTGAAGAAAAGCCTGAAAATCCCACACCCATGCCTGGGTCAAAAGATTATTGCCTGGCTTCAATGGGAAACTATGCTTTCAACCCCCAGGTTCTGATAGAAGAGCTTGTAATAGACCAGCACAAGGAAACACAGAGAGACAAAAGTAAAATTGCTGAAAATCCGGATAAATATTCTTCACACGATTTCGGTTTTGATGTAATCCCTGCAATGCTTAAAAGAGGAAGAAAAATATATGTATATAATTTTAATGATAATTATATAATAAGTACTGACAAGCACGAGAAATCCTACTGGAGGGATATCGGAGACCTGGATGAATTTTACCAGGCAAATATGGACCTGCTTAAAGGAAAAAAGGAAATAAACCTGCAGAATGAGAGATGGGAGATATTTACCAGGGCATCGTGCCTGAGATCCCCATCTATAAGCGGAAAGTCTCTTATTGCTAATTCAATTATTTCAAATGGATGTGTCGTGGATAAATCTGAGATTAATAATTCCATATTATCATATCGTGTGAAAGTTTTAGGAAATACTTCAATAAATGACTCATTTTTAATGGGATATAATAATATTGGAAAAAATGTAAGAATCAGAAATGCCATAATAGATACTTTTACTTATATCCCCGATAATACAAGAATAGGTTTTGACAGGGAAGAAGATCTTAAAAGAAAGCTTACTATATCAAAAAATGGTGTAGTAATAGTTCCCAGAAGATTTAAGTTCTGAAATATTAATTAGCAAGTTATCCAAAAACTAAAAAACTAAAACAATTACCATGCTGGAATTTTGCCTTTTTTATTTAAAATAGTTTACAATTTATTGTAACTATTGTAATTAGTACTATAAAAGAGGGGAATAAAATTGAAAACCGATATGGCAAATAATGGTAATAAAACTTTTGACAACCCTATTGTCAAGTTTGCATCAGTAGAGTTTGACAAAATAGATCCAGATGCAACCTTACCTGCCAAATTCCACAGGCTTTTAAATACTTATGACTTT
>JAQVJB010000139.1 GCA_028695395.1 Actinomycetota bacterium
GTGTTCAGCAAAGTATTATGGAACTGCAGAAAACACAGAATGAACAAAAAAGTAATCTTGAAAAACTGGTAACGCAAGCTGAGCAGAAGAAAACAGAGATATCCGGCATCCTAAGTGAAAAGAAAACTCTTCTTTCCAGCGCAAAAGCTGATAAAAATGCCTTAATTGCTATGGAAGCGCAGCTTACTGCAAAAGAAACTGAAGTGAAGAGGATTCTTGAATCTTTAAGGTATGGAAGTGCTCCCAATGGAAGGCTTCAGTGGCCGACAGCTGGTTCACTTACTTCAGGATTCGGAAACAGGAGGCACCCTATATTCGGGGGAACCAGATTCCATTCTGGTATAGACCTGGCTGCAGCAAGCGGAACACCGATAGTTGCAGCTGATGGAGGAGAGGTGCTCCAGGCATCTTATTCAGGCGGATACGGATATTCGATACTGATTTACCATGGCGGCGGTTTTGCAACCTTTTATGCGCACATGTCCGGTTTTGCTGTAGGGCAGGGTCAAATGGTTAAAAGGGGGCAGGTAATAGGATATGTCGGAACTACAGGCTGGACTACAGGTCCTCATCTTCACTTTGAGGTAAGGGTTAATGGTGCTCCACAGAATCCATTAAGTTATTTGTAAAAGAAAAAAGGATAATTTTTCCTTTTTTTATTAAATAATAACTATTTCGTAAAATTTCCCAAAAATTTTGACTATTAGCCTTATAATTATTCAAAAGTTAATTCAAGTTTTTTAAAATTTAATTTAAGATAAACGATAGTATCAAACTCTATAAAAAAATTGCAGAAAGTATGGAATGAAAAGATTTAAAGCTTTAAAAATTATATTGTTCATTATCCTGGCATTACTCGTTTTCGGTTCAGGTTTTTTACTCGGGTTAGACTTTACTTATAAATATAATATAAGAATTCCAGCCATCAGTGAGATACTGCCAAAAAAAGCTGTCACAAGCAATGATGCCGCTACTGAAGAAGAGCAGGAAGATTCTTCCACAAGCATCAAATCAATTGAGCAGGCAATAGAACTTATTTTAAAAGAGGCTATTAACCCAAAGACCAGAAATGAGCTGATCGTTGCAGCTATTCAGGGGATTTTACTAAAGCTTGAAGATAATCATGCAGAATACTTTTCAAAAGAACAATATGCAAAAATAATGGAATCATATAAAGGCATAATGAGCGGGGGCATTGGAATAATAGTAACCCTTAATGATAAAAAGCAGGTAGAAGTGGTAAAGATAATTCCTGACAGCCCTTCATCTTCTCTTGACATACAGCAGGGTGACCTTATCAAAAAAGTAAATGGAGATGTAGCTGATGGTATTACTCTGGAAGAAGTTGTTTCAAAAATAACCGGACCAGTCGGAACTGATGTCAATATTACTTTCTACAGGCCATCAGAATTGAGAAGCTTTGAACTAACAATAAAAAGAGGAACGTTTACTGTGCCGAATTTTGTTTCTGAAATGATTGACGGAAATATTGCCTATATACAGTATTATGATTTTCAGGAAGGCGGAGCAGAACAGGTCGGAAAAGAAATAGATAATATGATTGGAAAAGGTGCTCAGGGAATCATACTTGATTTAAGGAATAACCTTGGCGGAGTGCTGAATGATGCCGTTAATCTTTGCGATCTGTTTCTTGATAAAGATAAGCTTATAGTCAGGGTGATAGGAAGAGTTGAAGGGAAAGAAATTAGTAAAGACTATAATGCCACTGAAGGAAAATATCTTGATATTCCCCTGATAGTCCTTATAAATGAATATTCTGCAAGCGCATCTGAATTATGCGCAGGTGCTTTTCAGGACCATGAAAGAGCTATGCTAATAGGGGAAAGAAGTTTTGGCAAAGGAACAGTTCAGACTCTCCATATACTATCAGACGGGTCGGGAATAAAATTTACTACAGCTAAATATTATCTTCCTCTTGGTGAATCTATTGATAGTACAGGTATAGAGCCTGATATAAAAGTTTCAATAGATCCCGACTTAAAAACTGATACCCAGAAAAATAAAGCTGTTGAGGAAATGAAAAAAATAATAAAATGGTTTTAAGCAGAATTCTTCCCAATCGGGTAATTAAAATATTTTCATCACTTAGTAATTTATACAATTGATTAAAATGAGCAAAGACAGAAAAGAAGATAACAGAAAAATAGTAGCACAGAATAAAAAAGCTTTTCATGATTTTTTTATTATTGAAAAATATGAAGCGGGAATCGTTCTTAAGGGAAATGAAGTTAAATCCTTAAGGGAGCATAAAGTCAATTTAAAGGACAGTTATGCAAGAATAAAGAATGATGAACTGTTTTTATATAATATGCATATTTCACCTTACAGTAAATCAAGAATAGAAGAAACCCAGCCTTATAGAACAAGAAAACTGCTTATGCATAAAAATCAGATAAGCAAACTTTCCGGCAAACTTAATGATAAAAGCACTACCCTTGTTCCCTTAAATGTTTATTTTGCCAACCATATAGCAAAAGTCGAACTCGCTCTTGTTAAGGCAAAATTAAAATATGATAAGCGCGATGACCTTGAAAAGAAAACCCAGGAAAGAGAAATACAGAGGACTTTAAAAAGCTTTAACAGGTAAAAGCATTTCTTGCGCTCATATGTTACAATATTATTGCAGTATTTTATCTGACTTGATTGATCTTCTACGACCTTCAGGGGGCGTATTGGATTCGACAGGGATAGATTGAGCTTAGATTGCAAGCCGAGTTCCAGAGACTCGTAAAAAGCTGGACATAAAAATAAACGCAGATAAAAGCGAATTAGCCTTAGCTGCCTAGTAGGCAGTTAACGTCCTTTAAGATATGCCTGTGGTTTTAAAAGGGCGCAATTAACAGGATACCTTTTCGGGAGAAGACTGCTTTTCTGAAAAGGGAAAATAATGCAGCCTAGTAATGGCAGATAATGTTCATATGATTTGCCTGAGCGAAAATTAGATATGAAATAAGCTTGTAGACGTTTAAGTGGCGATATCTTTGGACGCGGGTTCGATTCCCGCCGCCTCCACCATACAATATTCATATTTGTAACAGAGTGGTTTTTTTATTCTAAAAGCCTGTAAAAAAGCAATTTCCAGGCTTTACCATTGCTTTTCTCCGTGATGCCTGCGGTCGAGGTGTGTCAAAAAGTTACACTGCCATACTATGCGGCGATATCTGATAGCCAAGTGCCAGACTTTTGAGCCATAAAAACTACCACAATCTCCATGGAGCAGTTTTGTCGAAAATCAGCTTGCTTCGCGACCGCAAATCAAGAACGTAAGTGGGTCCTTGAGATGGGACAAGGTATTTATAATGAAGAAAATCAAGTAGAAGCTTTAGAGGGAATTATACTTGATATATCAGATAGAAAAGAAATAGAGAATAACC
>JAQVJB010000140.1 GCA_028695395.1 Actinomycetota bacterium
ATAAAGTTTTTCCATGTTCCTGAAGAGCAGATAGATGTAGTTTATCTTGGTGTCGGCCATATATTCAGCGACCCGATAATAGAGGAAAACAGGCAAAAAGTTTTGGAAAAATATAAAATAAACGGTCTTGATTATCTTTTATGTGTTTCCTCCATAGAGCCCAGGAAAAATTTCGAAAGGATAATCAATGTTTTTTCAGAAATGATAAAACAGGAGAAATACAGCAATCTGTATCTTGTCTGTGCAGGCGGAGCGGGATGGAAAAATGAGAAGATATATGAGCTGGTTAGAAAAAATAATGTAGAAAAAAGAGTGAAATTCCTTGGTTTTGTAGATGAAAGAGACCTTCCATCGGTTTATAGCGGAGCGAGATTGTTTCTATATCCTTCTCTTTATGAAGGATTCGGGCTTCCGGTTCTGGAGGCAATGTCTTCAAAAGTACCGGTTATTACCTCCGATGTATCTTCTCTTCCGGAAGTAGCTGGCGATGCTGCCGTAATGATTAATCCTTATAATGAAAAAGATATATTTAATGCTGTTGAAAATGTATTGAATAATGAAAATCTCAGGAAGCAACTGATAACCGAAGGTACCGAGAGGGCAAATCTTTTCACATGGGAAAGTACTGCACAAAAAACACTTGAAGTTTATTACAAAGTTTACGGGCAGGAAAATATTTAAGATATTTTAAGCTTTATGAGAAATAAGATATTTAGATAATTGTAAAATTGTGGACAGTAAAATATATAGATAATTAAGGAGTTTATAGGCAGGATAATAAAATATTTAAGATATTCTGGAGCAGAAAAATACTCAATTAACTTATAAATACCATATAAATTACCTGTTTGCAGCAAAAGCGGAAGCAAGATAAAAAATTTTTAAAAAGCTTTAAAAGATATTTAAATAGTTTGAATAATAAAATAGAATAATTATACCCAGTCTGTTTTTTTAAGGATTGAGGTTTTAAGTGATAATATGGTTTTTAGCATGGAAGGGAAAAAGTTTTGAAGATAGCTTTGATAGGGTCAAATGGTCAGATAGGTACTGATATCCTTAAATATTTTACTGAAAAGAATGAAGAAGTCATTGGCCTGACCCAGGACGATATTGATGTCTGTTATCTTGAAAAATGCGAAAGTGTCCTTTTTAAAGTAAAACCTGATATTATCATTAATACAGCTGCATTTCATGTTGTTGACTTATGTGAAGATGAGGCAGCTTCCGCTTTTGCTGTTAATGCAGACGGAGTAAAAAATCTTTGTGCAGTATGCCTCAATCTTGATATTCCATTAGTCCATTTCAGCACAGATTTTGTTTTCGGTCTTGATAGAGATAGAACAACTCCATATACTGAGAACGATTGTCCCGGACCTGTAAGCATGTACGGTATCTCTAAGCTTGCGGGGGAATTTGTGATCAGGTATATGCTGAAAAAATATTATCTTTTAAGGGTTTGCGGTTTGTATGGACATGCAGGCAGCTTTGGCAAAGGCAGTAATTTTGTTGAACTAATGCTTAAGCTCGTAAAGGAAAGCTCCGGGATTAAAGTAGTAAATGACCAGATAACTACTCCTACCAGCACCAAGGATGTTACCCGCAAACTATACGAACTTATAAAAACAGGTAAGCACGGGACTTATCATATGACCAATACCGGACAGTGCTCGTGGTATGAATTTGCTCTTGAAATATTCAGGCTTTCAGGACTTTCCCCAAAAGTAATTCCTATTTCCAGTGCAGAATTCGGTGCCAAGGCAAAAAGGCCGTTTTACTCTGTTCTTGATAATGCGAATTTAAGGTCAATAGGCTTAAAAGATATGAGATGCTGGAAAGAAGCCCTACAGGATTATATTAAAGAAAGACCCTAGCATTTTTCTGATTTAAATTTAGTTTTTTTATAATTTATATTTTATATAAGATTATCAAGCTAAAGATATAATGCACTATCTAAAAAATGAGTTTACAACTTTTAGAAATAATACCTATTTGAAATCCAAGTAAAAGCTTAGCTTATTAAAAAATCTTTTAATATTTTTAGTTAAAGTCAGAAATAAAGTAAAAAGATTGGGGAGTCATGAAAAATAATTATTTATCTGCAAAAGAAAAATATAGTGAATTCGGAATAGATACTGATGAAGTCATTGAAAAAATAAGCAACATTCCGATATCAATACATTCCTGGCAGCTTGATGATGTTATCGGTTTTGAATCAGAACAAACTTCAAAGCCAAGCGGGGGAGTTATGACTGTCGGTGATTACCCTGGAAGAGCCAGCAATATAGAACAGTACTGGCAGGATCTGGAGAAAGTTTTATCTCTTGTTCCGGGTAATAAAAAAAAGATAAGTATTCAGTCAACAGAGGGGGACTATAAAGGTAAGCTTAAAAACAGAAATGATATGTCAAAAGAGCATTTTCTTTCATGGATTGACTGGGCAAAGCAGAATAAGGTAGGAATTGATTTAAGCCCTGTTTTTTATTCGCATGAAAATGTCAGAGATGGATATACTATCGCATCAAAAGATAAAGCAATAAGGGAATTCTGGATAGAATACGAAAAGAAAAACAGGGAAATAGCTAATTTTATAGGTAAAAGCCTGAAATGGGCATCAATCAGCAATTTCTGGATACCTGACGGTTCAAAGGATGTTACTCCTTCAAGGCTTGACCATAGAATGATACTTAAGGAAGCGCTTGATGAGATTTATGCGATAAAATATCCAAAGAAAAATCTTATTGATACTCTTGAGTGCAAACTTTTCGGAATCGGATTTGAATTTTACAATACCGGCTCAATGGAATTCTATATTGCTTATGCTGTTAAAAACAGTCTTGGATTTACCTTTGATACTGGGCATTTCCATCCTACCGAGGAAGTATCAAATAAGATCTCTTCGATGCTTCCATTTTTAGATGACATAGTGCTGCATCTTTCCAGAGGACTTCATTGGGACAGCGACCATGTTACGGTTCTTTCTGATGAGCTTATTGCGATAATGCAGGAGATAGTGCGGGCTAATGCTTTTGACAAAATCCATATAGGCACTGATTACTTTGATGCTACCATGAACAGGGTTGGAGCTCTTGCTCTAGGTGCCAGGGCAGTCCAGAAAGCGCTGTTGATTGCGATGCTGGAACCTTTTGAAATCTTAAAAGAATATGAGGAAGACAATAATTATTTTGCAAGGCTGGCACTTTTGGAAGACCTTAAAAATATGCCTTATGGCGATGTTTGGGAACAATATTGTGAAAAAAACAATGTTCCGGGAGATATGAAGTGGGCAAAGGACGTACTTGCTTATGAGAAAGAAGTTCTTTCAAAAAGGCAGTAAATCTTAATT